>CAZZLE010000055.1:0-5032 GCA_964654595.1 uncultured archaeon
AAGCCTTTTTCTCGCAAAATATGCGCTGGAAAGAGTTGTAACCCAGACAACATTGTCAAATTCAACTGCAATTTCTTGGAGGTACTTCCTTTTACCCGTCCCCGGTGGACCAATGATGAGTATGTGTGTCATTTGAATTCCTCTCTTCAGGTAGTGAATCCTCCAGTTAAGTTTTAAACTTTTACGCTTTTAAAGTTATCTAATGAAAGATGTTCTGCTCACACCTGAGAAGGCTGCAGTGGTGGGAAATACCGCTGTAATAGCAGACCTTCATCTTGGGTTTGAAAACGTTCTTCAGGAGAGGGGTTATGCTTTACCCAGATTGCAGCTCAAGGAAATAAAAAAGCAGGTTAAAAATATTGTTGAAAAATATGATATCAGTAAAATTGTAATTGCGGGCGATCTCAAGCATGAATTCAGCAAGAATCTGCCGTATGAGTGGGAAGATGTTAGGGAGTTTATAGAATCCGTTGAAGTTAAGCTTGAGGTTGTTAGGGGGAACCACGACAACTATTTGGCCGCTATTCTTGCTGATTACGGGATTGAGCTTAAGGAGAAGGTGAACGTTGGAGATTTTACTGTAGTTCACGGTCACAGGGAGTTTGATGGGGAGAAAATAATAATGGGTCACGAACATCCTGCGGTGAAGATAAGGGTGAGAGGAGCGCTTTATTCCTTCCCCTGCTATCTTGTTGCGGACAGCAGCAAAATCGTTCTTCCAGCTTTCTCTCCTCTCATGGCGGGCAGTGATGTTTTGCAGGGGAACTTTCTTTCTCCAATTCTCCAGAAGGCGAAAAAAATTGAGGTTTATGCGGTTGAGGAGGATGTTGTCTATCTCGGAAGCGTTGAGGACTTGAAAAAGGTCTTGTAGCTATTCAGGGACATCAAGTCCTATGGTTTTTCTGTATCTCATTCCCGGAAAGCTAATTTTTTCAATGGCTGTATAAGCTTTGCTCCTCGCCTCCTCAACAGTCGCCCCTTTTCCAACTACAGTCAGGACTCTTCCACCGGTTGTAACGAATCCGTTTGTCCTGGCAATTCCATTTGCGTAGATGATTGCATCCTTCATCGCATCCTCTAAGCCAGTTACTGGCTGGCTGGTGTAGTGATCAGCTGGATAACCAGGTTTTAACCCCTCTCTACCTTTCAGGGCTCCACTGACAGCACAAACGGCAACGCAGCAGTCATTGCTGAACTCCACATCCACTTCATCGAGCCTGCCCTCAACAATCGCCATAGATATTTCTGCGATGTCACTCTTCAGCCTTGGAAGCTTTGCTTCAGCTCCGGGATCGCAGTCTCTCACGTTAATCTCAAGAACCTTTGGAATCAGCTCTCCTCCCTCTTCAACGAGCATGATAACTGGATAAAGTACACCCCTGAACACCTTACCTTCAATTTCTCTGAACTTCTTTATCACCGGTTCCACAACCATTTCCATTATTCTCTCTTCTATTTCTCTGTCAACATCTGGATGCGGACTCACCGCTCCCATTCCGCCGGTGTTCGGGTTAACCAGCTTTCCCTCTTTGAAAAGCTGCTCTATCTGAGCTTTTGTGTAGAACTTCCTCGTCAGACCAATGTAAAAATCTCTCAATCCCTCCATATCGTCGCTGTCAAATGCCCTCTTGTAGTCCTTTGCGTGTCCGAAAGGCTTTACAGTTTTTCCATCAGTTATTGCCGTGAAAGCCACCTCAATACCCCTTAACCTCTCCTCAATTACTATCCTGTCTCCTGCTTCGCCGAACTTTCTCTGAATCATTATTTCTTCAACAGCCCTCAAAGCCTCTTCAACAGAGTCGCAGACGTAAACACCCTTTCCCGCTGCAAGCCCGTCTGCCTTAACGACTATTCCGTTGTCAAATTTCTCTTTTATATACTCCTTTGCCTCCTCCGGGTCATCAAAGTTGGCGTATTCAGGGATTGGAACTCCTATTTTCTTTAAAAAATCCTTTGCCCAGCACTTACTTGCTTCCAGAATCGTTGCATCTTTCTCCGGCCCAACTGCTGGAATTCCCTCCTCCTCAAGCCTGTCAACTATTCCAAGACTCAACGGTTCTTCAGGGCCTATGAAGGCGAGATCAACCTCATGTTTCTTTGCAAAATTTACTATTTCATTTATTGCCCTGATGGAGGATATGCTCCTGCCATTGAGTTTTGCAATCCTGCACTTTTCGAAAAATTCGCTACCTCCATTCCCGGGAGCTACATATACTTCCTTAACATGCTCGCTTCTGGAGAAAGCGTGAGCTATTGCATTCCCCCTTCCTCCAGCATCAACTACAAGAACCTTCATAGTGCATTTTATCTCGTTGATTATATTCCGTTTTCGGTCATTAAAATCGGAGAATAATTAGTATCCTTTTTTCGTTACAAATTCTACTCGTGTAAAAATGACAAAGCTTAAATACGAGTCGTAAGGCTTTCGAATGTCTTTAAAGGTTTGAAGTTTGGTCAGGGTGGTTACTATGGATAGGACAGAAATTCTTGAAAAAATTAAACAGGCAGAGATTAAAGTTGAGGAAGCTATCAGGGCTGCAGAGGAGGAAAAGAAAAACAAAATTCTTGAGGCTAAATTGAAAGCAAGAGAAATTGTTGAGAGCGCTGAGGCCGAAGCGGCAAAAGTCAGAGAAGATATACTTAACAAAGTAAAAGCAGAAATAGAGAGTGAGAAAGAGGAGATAAAGAAAAAGAAAGCAAAGGAAATAGAAGATTTCGAGAAGAGAGGTAAGGCAAACATAATGAAGGCTGTCGATTTTCTCTATAATGAGTTTATAGGGATGATCGGACATGCTTAAGCCGGAAAAGATGGTTAAAATTTCAGTAGTGGGGCCAAGAGAACAGCTTGAATACGCATCTGAAATCCTTTACAAAGTAAATCTCCTCCACATTGAAGATCCGAAAGAGGCAGAATACTTCAGAATTGGTGAACCGCTTGAAAAGGCATCTCTGATCTCACGCAGTTTGGTGCAGCTTAGAAGTTACATATCTTACCTGAAAATTGATCCGAGCAGAATCGTTCCAAAGAGGAAATACAAATCAAAAGAAATTGAAGAAGTGCTCAGCAAGAAGCTTGAAGAATACCAGGAGCAAATTGGGAGAAAAATTGAGGAGAAAAGAAGCATTGATGAAAGAATTCGTGGACTGGAAGAGGAGCTGAGAGTAATCGTGCCTTTAAAGGTTCTTGGAATACCTTCCAGACTTCTGATGGGCTACAAGAACCTGAGATGCTTTGTTGGATTTGTCAAAGAAAATCCGGTTGGAGAGTTGAGCAAGATAACAAACCTGTTTGATGCGGTGGTCAAGGAGTACGATAAAGAACTGCTGGTTGCAATTTTTGTGAAGGCTGAGTATGGTGATGATTTCTTCAGAACACTTCAGGCATTCGGATACAGAGAACTCCATGTTCCTGACGTTGATGACTACGATGCAAGAATCAGGGAGATTGTAAGAGAAAAGGAGGAGCTTTTGAACAGGAAGAAACAGCTCGAGAAAGAAATTGAAGAGATCAAGGTGAAGGAAGCCGAGCTGTTGCTTACAATTGAGGAGTATCTCAGCACCGAACTCGACAAGTCCGAGCTTCCATTAAAGGCACTTTTTTCGAAGTACACATTCGTAATCGTCGGTTATGTTCCAGCAAAGCAACTGGATAAATTCAAAAATGAAGTTGAAAGGAATGGCAAAATCGTCGTTGAAGTGATTGAGGATGAAGAAGACAACCCACCAACAAAACTCAGCAACCCTGCAGTAGTGAGGGACTATGAACTCCTCACAACCACCTACGCAACGCCAAAATACAAAGAAATTGACCCGACACCGATAATGGCAATCTTTTTCACGATATTCTTCGGAATGATGCTCGGAGATATGGGTTACGGTCTTCTCATATTAGTGCTTGCACTCTATCTCAAAACAATTTTCAAGACGGAAGGGTGGCAGAAACTGCTGAACATTGCACTCTACTGCGGTATCTCTTCCATCATCTTCGGTTTTATCTACGGGGAGTTCTTTGGACCCTTCATAATTCCCGGAATGAAAAAGCCTTCTGAGATACACTTCCTCGGAGATATTCTTGCGGCACTCTACTCGTTCAATCACCACCACCCGCTGTTTGACAGAGTGGAAGAGTTCGGTGTCAAGGCACTGCTTTTCATAGTTCTTGTGATCGGTATGTTCAAAATGCTCTGGGGCTTTGCACTTGGCTTCTACAACGTTTACGTTGAGCATGGTATGAAGGAAGCTGTTTACGAAAAGGGTTGCTGGTTCATCGGAGTTCTTGGCCTGGTGATGCTCATACTGGGATTCAGCTATAACCTCGGAATTTTCACGTCCCCGCCAGAGGAGGGCTTTGGAAGGCTACTTCCGGAAAACCTCTATGTGCTGGGAAGCTACACGGTTGAGGATGGAAGAGCGGTTCCATTACCAATTCCGGGTCTCGTGGATGGATGGCAGGCAGGAGTTAACATCTTCTACCTACTCGCACTGCCATTGCTAATCATCTGGTTCGTGATATTCCTAAAGGCAGAAATACCGAAGATGGGAATCTTTGGAATCATAATGGCAGTGGAGCTGCTGACTTGGTTCGGACAGATTATAAGCTATGCCCGATTGCTTGCCATCGGCCTGTCTTCGGTTTACATTGCATTTGTCATAAACTATCTCAGCGTCAAAATAGGAACACCACCTGGAATGGCTTTGCTGCCTGTTGCAATAATCCTGCTGCTGATAGGACATGCAGGAAATCTGCTGCTTGGAATACTTGATCCAGGATTACAGTCATTACGATTGCACTACGTGGAGTTCTTTACCAAGTTTTTTGAGGGTGGAGGAAAGGAGTACTCTCCATTTGGGAGAGTCAAAAAGTTTTTGGAGGATTGAAGGAGGTGAGTAAAATGGTTGAAGCCCTGATAAGTGATGAAGCGTTCATAAAGGGATGCGCAGCTATAGGAGCCGGACTTGCTGTAGGTTTGGCAGGCATTGGAGCTGGAGCTGGTGAAAGCGGTATTGGTGCTGCTGCTGTTGGAGCAATCGC
>CAZZLE010000056.1:0-1763 GCA_964654595.1 uncultured archaeon
ATAATGATAAAGGAGACCGCAAGAGAGGCGAGAAAGCTTACGGTGAGGTGAAGAGATGGAAAAGAGAGTCTGCTCGTTCTGCGGTTACGAAATAGAACCGGGGACGGGCAAAATGTATGTGAGAAGGGATGGCAGAGTCCTCTATTTCTGTTCGGGAAAGTGCGAGAAAAACATGCTGAAGCTCAAAAGAAAGCCAAGAAAGCTGAAGTGGACCAAATATTCAAGGTGATTTAATGGAAAGGACCTTTGTTATGGTGAAGCCTGACGGCGTACAGAGAGGTCTCATTGGTGAGGTTGTCAGCAGACTGGAGAGAAAAGGGCTCAAGATTGTTGCAATGAAAATGCTCTGGATTGCAAGAGAGACTGCAGAAAACCATTATGCGGAGCATAAGGAGAAACCCTTCTTCTCTGCTCTTGTTGACTACATAACAAGCGGACCGGTAGTTGCAATGGTTGTTGAAGGGAGAAATGCAGTTAAGGTTGTAAGAACGCTTGTTGGGGCAACAAATCCTGCTGAAGCTGCTCCGGGGACTATAAGAGGAGATTTTGGTTTGGATGTAGGCAGAAACGTTGTTCATGCTTCCGACTCTCCAGAATCTGCTGAGAGAGAGATCTCGCTGTTCTTCAACAAAGATGAAATCGTGAGCTGGGAAAAAGCTGATGAGAGATGGATTTACGAAGATAGATGACAGAATTAAGAACACCGATTGTTGCTGTGCTGGGACATGTTGATCACGGTAAAACGACCTTACTTGACAGAATAAGAAAGTCAAAAGTCGCTGCAAAGGAGGCAGGAGGGATTACCCAGCACATTGGAGCCACAGAGGTTCCATTGGATGTAATCAAGCAGATTTGCAGGGACATATGGAAGGTTAAGGTTAAGATTCCCGGTCTTCTTTTTATTGACACTCCCGGCCACAAGGCTTTTACGAATCTCAGAAGGAGAGGAGGG
This sequence comes from uncultured archaeon, assembly GCA_964654595.1. Lineage (GTDB taxonomy): Archaea > Halobacteriota > Archaeoglobi > Archaeoglobales > Archaeoglobaceae > Archaeoglobus. The sequence goes on from CAZZLE010000056.1 coordinate 953, forward strand.
GCTTTAGCTGATCTTGCAATTCTAATTGTTGATATAAACGAGGGATTCAGACCCCAGACTGATGAAGCCCTTTCAATCCTGAGAACGTTCAGAACACCGTTCGTTGTTGCGGCAAACAAGATAGACAGGATTCCTGGATGGCAGAGTCATGAGGACATGCCTTTTATGAAGAGCTATGCCATGCAGGAGGAATTTGCGAAGCAGAACCTCGAAAACAGACTTTACAACCTGATTGCAGAACTTTACCAGCGTGGTTTCTCAGCGGAGCGTTTTGACAGGATAAAGGATTTTACGAGAACTGTTGCGGTAGTGCCAGTTTCTGCCCTGAAGGGTGAAGGAATCCCTGAGCTTCTTTTGGTACTCGTGGGACTCGCTCAAAGATATCTGGAGAAAAACCTCAGACTTCACATTGAGGGCAGGGGAAGAGGAACGGTTCTTGAAGTCAAGGAGGAACGCGGGCTTGGGGTAACTTGCGACGCAATCCTTTACGACGGAACGCTGAAGGTTGGGGACAGAATTGCCATTGCTGGAAAGGATGAGGTTATAGTGACCAACGTAAAGGCAATACTCAAACCCCCGCCGGTCAGAGAAATGAGGGTGGAGAGCAGGTTCCAGAGTGTTAAGAGCGTTACTGCTGCAGCAGGAATAAAGATAGTTGCTCCAAACCTCGAGAATGTGCTTGCAGGCAGCGAGTTCGAGGTTGTGGAAAGTGAAGAGGATATCAGGAAGTTTGAGGAGAGGGTCAGAAAGGAGTACGAGGAGATTGCGATAAGAACGGATGAGGAGGGTGTGGTGCTGAAAACCGACACTC
>CAZZLE010000057.1:0-4109 GCA_964654595.1 uncultured archaeon
TTGTAGTACCAACAAGCCCTAAAGCCGCTCAAACGCCCTAGTAAAAACATAGAACCACCCCTGAAGCCGCTATCTTATCTCTCCTGCTCTCCTCCTCACGGGAAACTCGTTTACAAAAAGCGCAAGCCCCTTGAATATGCCCTGCATCCCAACCTGGGTGGGGGAGAGGTGAACAGCCTTGGGCAGTCGTGTTGGGCCGGAAGTGAATAGACCACTGCAGTTTCCCTCTCATCAAGCTCAGGAAACTTGTAATCAGAGCCGTCCTTAACCAAGTCCTCCCATATGTAAACTGGCTTCAGATTTGTTTCAACGCTATCCACGTTATCTCCTGTCACGATCCATCCCTTAACTGATGGCACATGTGGAGCGAGTTTTTCTGCCAGCGGGAGAAACTCGTCTCTTATTACAACAAAATCGTCCTCAACGTATCGCATCGTGTAAACTATTTCCTCCGGTGCAAGTCTCAAATTAACGCAGTGCAGAATGGAGCCCATCATGGGAATTGCAAACATCCCTTCCAGATACTGATGGGTGTTCCAGTCAATGAAAGCAATTTTTGCACCTTTCGCTCCAATATTTTCAAGAGAGCTGGCAATCCTCTGCAATCTCTCGTAGAACCTTTTGTACGTGTATCTATGCATGTCCCTGTAGACTATTTCCTTGTTCGAATAGGCGTGCAGGGGGAAAAAGAGGGTTTTCTTAATTGAGAGCTCGTACTTCATAACACCACCCCATTTTTCTTGAACAATTATTTCATATGAGTATACTTAAATACTTTATCATCATGAATTTCTCTCATTTGCTCAAAATATGCTGAAGAAAAATCGAAACATTTATTGATTGTGAAGTTTAAAAAATTGTATGCCAAAAAGGCGCTTACAGACGACTCTATCAGAGGAGGCTTTCAGAATAATTGAAAAGTTTAAATCACAGTATGGGGGGATAAATGAGGTAATTGAAGCAGCTCTTAAACTTCTAAACAGAGAGAGCGAGAGTCTGAGTGAAGATGATGTGCTCCTGATTAAACTCATACGCGATCTTGATTTTACCGGATGTGGAAAAAGCCAGTACATGCATTTAGTCTGCGGCGATTTGGAGAGAGCTGTAAAAGAGAGCATGATGGAAACAGCTGTTGAGTGGTTTTTAAAGAAACCATTTCCAGAAATTGAGCTTGAAGAGTTTCTTGAAACCGTGAAAAAAGGATGGAAAATTCTCAACAGAGTGGATTACGTGGAGATAATTAAGGGTGACGGATGGATGCAGTTCTTCTGCGAGCATACAATGAGGAAGAAAGAAGTTAGCGAGTTTCTGGCAATGCACATTCTTAACATTTACGAGAAATACTACTCCGAGGAGTGGGATGTAATAAAGAGTGTCTCCACCAACGGCTTCACGCTGAAGTTCTACCGCAAAACATGAGCATCTATGCTCATACAAAATCCTTAAAAATTTAATATTTGCTCATTGATAATTGTTATATGGGAGTGGACAGATACTCCGGCCTGCCATTTGTGGCAAGGTTCAGATGGAGTGTTGGCAAAATAATGGAGAAATTCTACCGTTCTTTTGCAGAAAAAAAGATTATAGCGGCGAAATGTGAAAAGTGCGGATACACCGTTGTTCCACCAAGGCAGATATGCCCGCAGTGCTACTCGAGAATGGGGGAGGAAAATTTTGTTGAGTTGAGCGGTAGGGGTGTTGTGGAGAGTCTTACAGAGGTTGCTTTCAGGCTGGATGGAAAGGGAGGATATATTTGGCTGGAAAAACCTGAATTGCTTGCTGCAGTAAAGCTTGAAGGTGCAAACTCAACAATTTTTGTTAGAGTTGAGGGGGATGCAAGAATCGGTTCAGAAGTTGAACCTGTGTGGGCAGAGAAGACAGAAGGAAAGCCTTCGGATCTGATATCTTTTAGGGTGGTAAAATGAGGAGGGTTGCGATAATTGGCTACGCGGTAAGCAGGCTGGAATGGGATGCTGAGAAGACAAGAGAGGAAGCGGTTTTTGAGGTTGCTAAGGGAGCAATGAGAAACGCTGGAGTTGAAAGAGAAGACATTGATACAGTTATCAGCGCATCTACAGATTTCCTTGATGGAAGAACAATATCAAGCTGCATGCTGATTGGAGCGAGTGGAGCTTATTTAAAGGATGAAAGCAAGGCTGAAGAGGATGGAATGTATGCTGCACTCTATGCTGCTCAGAGAATAATGAGCGGGGTGCACGATGTTGCTTTAGCAGTTTCTCACACGCACAGCTGGATTTTCAACCCGCATCAGGTGACTCAGTACATGCTCGAACCATGGTTTGACAGGCAGAATGATCTTCTGAATGAAATTACCCTTGCAGCACTTCAGGCGAGGTTATACATGAGCAGAAGCGGAGCGGATGAGACTCATCTGGCACAGGTTTGTGTTAAAAATCTCAGAAATGCTGTGAAGAATCCGAATGCTTTCAGAAAAATGCCTGATGTAACTGTCGAAGAGGTTCTGGAGTCAAAACTTTACTCATCTCCACTTACAGAGCTGATGATATCCCCTCCATGTGATGGGGCTGCGGCAGTTGTTCTTGCCTCGGAAGATGTTGCTGAGGAGTTCTGTGACGAGCCTGTCTGGATCAGGGGCATAGGAAACGCCTGTGACAGGTATTTGAGAGATAGAGACCTCGGAAGACTGAATTCCTTAAGAATTGCTGCTGAGAGAGCATACAGGACTGCCGGAATTGAAGATCCTTTCAGACAGATCGACGTGGCCGAGGTGAGTGAGAGGTTTGCTCATCAAGAACTCATGGCTTACGAGGCTCTGTGCTTCTGCAGAGAGGGAATGGGAAAGGTTCTGATTGAGGAGGGTATGACTGAAGTTTACGGTGACATGCCTGTAAATCCGAGCGGCGGGGCATTGGCGGGAGATGCGGGTTGTGGCACCGGGATGATAAGGGTGGTTGTGGGTGTGGAGGAGAGCAGAGGGGAGGGGAATGTGTTGGGTTGGGGAGGGTAGGACTGTGGATTGCGGTGGCGTTCCGCTAGATCCGAGCTGCGGGGCGTTGGCGGGAGACGCCGTTTGTGCCACCGGGATGATAAGGCGGATTGAGGCTGTGAAGCAGATCAGAGGAGAGGCTGAAAATCAGGTTGAGGAATGCAGAACTGCTTTAGCTCACGCTCAGTGGGGTTTGTGTGCTCAGAAGAATTTAGTTTTCATTCTGGGTGATAGGCGATGAGGAGAGTTGCGATCATCGGTTGCGGACAATCAAAGCATGGAAGAAGGACCGATGTCAATCAGGCAGAACTTGTTGCGGAAGCTGTATGGGCGGCGATAGAGGATGCAAACATAGGGGTTGAAGATATCGAAGCTTATGCAGTTGGTAACATGCAGGGATTTGGTGGTATTTGCCAGCCTGATCTGGTCTTTGCCGACTACATCGCCGCAGGAGGGAAGCCGATGCAGAGGGTTGCCACAGGTGGAACTGTTGGCGGTTCTACAGCACATCTTGGCTACTATGAGGTTGCTTCGGGTATGTATGACGTTGTTCTTGCCGTAAGCTGGGAGAAGCACAGCGATAGTGCAGAGCCAGGTGCAACAACAGGTTTGCTTCATGTGGCATTCGCAAATCTAAGCTACATGATGAAAATTGGAATGGACATGAGGAGCTTTGCAATAATGGGGCTCGCCGGGGCTGCTGCAGGAATTTCAGCCTATCAGGCAGCTTTCTACATGGCGAGGTCTGGATGCAGAATAGAGCATTTTGACATGGTTGCTGCAAAGGCAAGGAGAAATGCGGCAAAGAACAGGTATGCCCATCTCAAGTGGCCCGGCTGCACTGCTGAAGATATTGCGAAGACTGAGATGCTGATATGGCCACTGCGCTTCGGACATGTATGCCCGGCAAGCGATGGAGCATCCTGTGTAATCTATGCGAGCGAGGATGCTGTCAGGAGACTTGGAATAAAAGAAGTGGCGTGGGTCAAAGGAGTTGCTGCCTATGCGGATGAGGAGGCTGATCAGGGAGAGAGCTATCAGGGGACGGCAGTTGTAGATTATTCTGATCAAACAGGAGCAATTCTCTCTGCCAGAAAGGCGTACAGGAGAGCGGGAATCAAAGACCCGAGAAAGGAGATTG
>CAZZLE010000058.1:0-7044 GCA_964654595.1 uncultured archaeon
CTGGATACGTCCTTCTGAGGGTTTACATGATCGATTCATCCTTCATTGACCAGTACAGGGACATTATAATTGCATATGCAATAATCTCCAGCATTTACGCTGGTTTTTCAGTGTTCAAGCAGAAGGACTACAAGAGGTTGCTTGCCTACTCAACCGTCTCTCAGATGGGTTACGTGCTTATTGCCATCTGCCTGGGCAGTTACGGATTGATAGGTGTTGTGATCCAGTACATCAGCCACGCATTCGGAAAGTCGATACTGTTCATGACAGCGGGGGCGATCATAGCATCTTTCCACGGTCTCAGAGATATTACCAGAATGAGCGGGATGCACGAATACGTTCCGACAATTGCAAATGCAGCTCTTATTGGATTCATGACCCTCAGCGGCATCCTGACAATAGGGATGTTCGGAGAGTTTTACATCCTTGTCGGTTTGACTGAAATATACGGATTCAACCTTTCCGTCATCCTTGCTGTCGTGCTTGTGTTCATAATCTCCGGACTTTACAGCTTCTACACGATGAAAATAATCTACTACGGAAAGCCTGCCGGTTATGAAAGACCAAGGTTCAGCAGACTTCTTGACGCTCCGCTTTACGTCGTTGCCTTCTTCAGCGTTGCCTTCATCTTTCCACCGCTTGCAACCGCACTGCTTGGTGGTCTGAAAGTTGTTCTCGGAATTGGAGGTGTTATGCCATGAGCGAAGTTGTTGAGCTTCCGATGATGACGGAAATGCTTGCTTTACTGTTCTTAACACCCGTAATAGCGAGTATACCAATTGCCGTAGCGTGGGGAATGCATCCCCGCCCTGACTGGGCGAGAAAGCTTCCGGTTCTTTCAGTGGCCGGTTTGTTTGTTTCTCTCTGCGTTGCTCTCTATATTCTGTTTAACATCGGAGAACTCTCGCCGGAGGCAGAGCCCGTAAAGCATACGATCTACTGGCTTCCGGAATTCAACATAAACTTCGTCTTCATCTTTGACTACCTGAGCAAGCTGATGGGGGCTTTAACCGCACTGATAGCCTTCCTGATTGGAGTTTACGGTCTTGAGTACATGAGAGACGACTACAGGCTTGGCTGGTACTGGTTCTTCTTCAACCTCTTCACGGCATCAATGCTTCTCGTTGTTTACAGTGATAACCTGTTAATGCTTCTGATAGGCTGGGAGGGTCTGGGAATTGCTTCATGGGGGCTGATAGGACACTGGTTCAGGGATGATGATGAGCTTACGTATGTTGGCATTCTCAAAAGAAAGGTTGCTGGTTTGGATATGTTCTGGTCTCCCAGCACGGGTGGCTGGAGAGCGATTTCCACAATAAGAATCGGAGACATGCCGATGTTCTTCGCCATCGGTGCTCTGTACTTCCTAACTGGCAACATCAACATAAGCGAGATACCATGGGCGGGGCTTGAGGAGAAGATAGGTGTTGCTGGTGTTGTTATACTGCTTGTTGCCTTCCTGATGGGTCCATTCACGAAATCAGCCCAGCTTCCATTCAGCGAATGGCTTATGACCGCAATGACAGGCCCGACAACTGTCAGTGCACTGCTTCACTCTGCAACGATGGTTGCAGCAGGAACTTACATCTTCATGAGGCTCAGCTGGTATATTGAGCCATGGGAGCATCACCTCTTAAGCTATGAATACGTTTACATTCTCGTGCTTTTCCTTGGCTTAGTATCCTCTCTCTACGCAGCCCTTGTGGCTACAAGCTCGCTCGAGAGAAAGGTTCTGCTTGCAGCATCAACGATGTCCAGCCTCGGACTGATGTTTGCTTCAGCAGCGGCAAGCTACTGGGTTGGAAAGTTTGCCGTGCTTGTGGCTTTCTGGTACCTCATTACGCATGCCTTTGCAAAGGCCACCCTCTTCCTTGTTGCTGGCCATCTCATCCACGAGACGCATGATAGATTTCTGTGTGGAGATACTGAAGTTGCCAAAAAGCTGAAATGGGCATTTGTTGCCACAGTTATTGCGACAATATTCCTTTCAGGAATTCCGCCATTCACAGCTTACTGGGTTAAGTCTGGGATGGATGGAGTGATGCACCACCTCGAGCATGATTTTGGACTGCTGCCTCTCGCACTGCTTGTAGTGATATCAGCCATTTATTCAGGCTTCCTTGGAAAGTTCCTGAGCATGAACTTCTTCAAGGGCAAAAAGGTTCACCTTCACCTGCATGGTGGGGGGATAATGAGCACGGCCTACCTCGTCATGGTTTCCATGCTCATCGTAATCCTTGCCGTAATTCTGACATCCCATGAAGAACCGTTCAAAGAATTCGTCAAGGAAGGACTGCTGACCTCATCTTTTGCGGTGGGTGTGATAGTTCTTCTGGCCTATTCCTTCGGCTTCTTCAAACCACAGATTAAATCCCCAATAGGGCAGTTCCTTAGTGATAGAATGTACGTTATGTTTCTTAATGACTACATAGTTCCAAAAATCGGCTGGGCGATCGCAAAGGTTGTGGATTACGGTAACAGACTGATAGACTTCACGTGCCACCAGGCCATTCCGGGAATGTTTGAAGTTTACTCCCATGGTGTGAGATTCATACAGAACGGAAAGCTTGAGAGATACCTGCAGATTGTTGTGGGCTTTGTGTTGCTGATATTTGTTGTTGCAGTTGCAGCGGGGTGGATGACATGATAGAGTTGCTTGCATCGCTGATAATACTCACAGTTGGAGCGGCGCTGAGCTACAAGGACATCAGAATTTCGCTTGTTGCAAGCATAGTGGCTGTTCTGGCAATGATGGCAGGAGGAAACGCTTACTCAGCTTTGATTTTGTCTGTCGCACTGCTTAACATTTTCTCCCTCTACGCAATGAGACAGAACCAGATAGCGGGTGTCGACTACGCTCTGGTTGCCATAATGGCTGTAGCAACCCTTTACGTTTTCATGGTTGATGATCTCGCAATGATGCTGGTGCTTTTCATGGTCGTATCCGCACCAACATACCTGCTCGTAATGGTCAGCGATGAAAAGCTGAATGTAGATGTTGGTATCAAGTACGTGACATTCATGGTGATAGCCACAGTGCTCTTCATAATAGGTGCAGTTCTGCTTTATTCAGCAACAGATCCCCTTGTTTATTCTCTGGCTTTCCTGATGCTGATTGTTGGTCTCAGCATGGAAGTCGGCATAGCTCCGGTTCATGAATGGGTTCCGGACGTATTCGCCTCTGCAGACCCGATACCGGTTTCAATAATAGCCTCGCTCGCAAAGTTTGTTCCGTTCATCATCGCTTACAAGATCATTATCGCAACAGCAACACCTTCGCTGTGTCCCCTTCTGATAGTGCTCGGCCTTATAGCTGCAGTATCAATGTTTGCAGGCAACATTGGAGCTTTGACAACGAACGAACCAAGCAGGATTCTTGCGTATTCCACAATTGCAAACATGGGTTACATTCTTGCAACTTTTGTTGCTGTTACTGCCGGAAAAGAGTACGTTTACTTCGCAATAGCCGGAGGTTTGCTGCAACTCTTCGTCAACTCATTCGGTAAGGTTGGTTACTTTGCAAGCATAAAGAATGGAGGCACGTCACTAATACCCGCATACATCCTTGCATTCTCCTTCATCGGCCTGCCACCGCTCATGGGATTCTGGAGCAAGCTGTTCATAATCTATTCACTCGTCTATTCACAGTTCATCTGGCTCGCAGTTATCCTTGTACTCAATTCAGCAATTTCAGTTCCGTATTACATAAGACTCGCAAGGTTGCTTGGCACAGGCTGGAAGTTCAATCTGATGAGTGCGATTGTTCTGTTCGCATCCATTGCGATGCTGATAACGCTGATACCGCCAATGTGGTTTGTGGATCTGGTATCATTGATGAAGGGGGTGTAAGGCATGGCGATGCTTGAAAACACACTGGTTGTTGTTGTCGTGATTGCGGTTGCACTTATAACTGACATCGCTGTTCTGGTTCTGGCCAAGATACTACCGAGATACAGGCCGACAGAAGTGAAAGTTTCGCGATTCGAAGCAGGCAACCCGCCATTGGGTTTGCAGAAATGGACGCTGCCGATGCAGTACATAGGCTTCATGATAATGTTCATGGCATTTGAACCGATACTTGTCATCATACTGCTCCTTTCAGGAACCCCAACATTGGATGTAATTGCATTGACGATCCTCGCTTTGATTCTGCTTCTACCAGCTCTGCACGTTGCCTACAACTACTCACTTGAAATTGCCAGATTGAGGGGTGATACCAATGGATGAATTCATAGAATTTGTCAGAGGAGGGCCGCTCGGCCCGATTAAGAAGTGGGGAACGAAGTGGAGTTTGTGGCCGGTTCACCTTGTGACTGCATGCTGTGGTGCAGAACTTGCCCATGCCTTCGCGTGTGGTTATGATGGAGAAAGAATTGGTGCCCTCAACTACGGTATTGCGAGGCAGACAAACCTAATAATTGTTGAAGGAGCCATTACAAGAAAGATGGCTAAGGTATTGAGAATAACATGGGAGCAGATGCCCGATCCAAAATTCGTAATTGTTATGGGAGCCTGCGGTTTGCGGGGAGGAATTTTCTGGAATGGTTACCACATGGTTAAACCCTCTGATGTTGTTCCGGTTGATTTCTTCATTCCCGGATGTCCCCCAACTCCTGAAGCCCTGCTGAGGGGTATAAGGCAGGTACAGTTCAAGATAGAAACAGGTGAGGCAAAAACCTCTGCAACTTTTCCAGAAATTTCTCTGGAGGTTGGAAAGAAGCCAAAAGTCTTACCAAGAACACCAAAGAAAATATCAAAGGCTCCAGCAGTAATAGTGAACTCACCAAAGGATGTTGACTGGGAGTTTGGCCGTAAACTTGTTGAGGAATTGAAAGCCAGGATTGAGGCAAAATCGGTTACAGTAACGGGCAAAAACAGAATAGCTGTAAAGGTGGAAAGTGAGAGCATTCCAAAAACTGCAATGAGGCTGAAGGAGATGGGATTTGATCACGTTAAGAACGTAAACGTGATAGACGTGCCCAACGAGGACAAGTTTATTGTTGAGTATCACTTCTCCAGCTACAGTGTTAGAGAGCTGATGCCCGTCATTGTTAATGTCTTTGCAGACATCCCGAGGGAGAATCCGAGAGTAAAAAGCCTGGCAAACATGTTTCCAAGTGCTGACTACATGGAGAGGGAGATGTACGATTTCTTCGGCGTGATCTTCGAAGGAAACCCGTGGATGGGTAAAAAATTCCTTCTTGCTCCGGATGCTCCAGAGTTCCCGCTGAGGAAGGATTTCAAGCTTGAGGAGGATGTTTACGTGAGGTGAGGAAAATGGATGAATACGCACTCGACATCCCTGTAGAGCCACCAAGAGAGCTGAAGTCTCTCTTCATCCCCATCCCGCCTGATTATGTTGAGGAAACATACAAAAGCGATGATTTTCTCGTTCTCGTGGGCCCCCAGCATCCCGGCAGCGGTCACATGAGGCTGATTGTCAGGGTTAGGGGAGATATAATACAGGAAGTGATTCCTGATCCGGGCTATGTTCACAGGTCGATGGAGAAGCTTGCAGAAAACAGGCTCTACATTCAGAACATTCCTCTTGTTGAAAGGCCAGCCATAATGGATGCTCCAAACCTGAATCTTGGATATGTAAGGACAATTGAGGAGGCTCTCGACATGGAGGTTCCGGAGAGGGCGAAGTATATCAGAACAATGCTTGCTGAACTTGGAAGAGTGGGAACGCATCTCTATGATGCGGCAATCTTGGCAGTCTTCATCGGCCACACAACTGGCTTCATGTATCCTTTTGGCATCAGAGAGCTCATCTGCGAGGCTTTCGTAAGGCTGACGGGAGCGAGGTTCACGTCATCTTTCATAATACCCGGAGGAGTAAGGAGAGATGTTGATGAATCAACGCTGAAATGGATATATGACATGACCTTTGCGATGGAAAGGAGATTGAAGTCCTTTGAAAGAATATTCATAAAGAATCCCACTGTCATAGCCAGACTTCAGGATGTTGGAGTTCTCAGCAGGGATGAAGCTGTAAAGTATGGCGTAGTCGGGCCTTTCTTAAGGGCGAGCGGTGTTGAGTATGATGTCAGAAAAGTTGAACCATACGAGGTTTACGAAGAGCTTGTATGGGACATGCCTGTTTCGGATGCGGGAGACGGTTACGCAAGATTTCTGGTCAGAGTTAACGAAGTAGGTCAGAGCTTGAGTATTATCAGGCAGTGCATTCAGGAGATGCCTGAGGGGAGAGTAATCAGTGATCAAATAGCGGATAGAGGAGATGACATAAGAGGCTCTTTCTACGACAGCCTTTCAGATATTGTTCTTCCTCCAGGAGAGTACACCACTCTGACTGAAGGAGCGAGAGGGACAATAATCTTCAGCATAGTAAGCGATGGAGAGTCCAACGTTCCGTACAGAGTCAGGATAGTCACTCCAGGATGGCTTTACCTGAGAGGGTTCATGGAGTCACTGAAGGGAGAAAGATTAGCTGACCTGCAGGCAATATACGGAAGCTTTGGATACTTCCCTCCAGAAGCTGATAGGTGAGGTGGTTGTGATGTTTGATGTAATCAACTACATTTACGGGATCTTCAGGTCAAACATGATGGATATCCCCCTGATCGCGCCGATTGTTGACTACCTGATGAAAATCCCGCTGATCAACATCCTTGGTGCCTTAATACTCTGGCAACCCTTCTTTGCCGTCATAATAATGCCCGGACTCGCAGTTTTGACCCTGTACCTTCTGTAGAGAGTCTGGTACGAGAGAAAGCTCACCGCAAGAATTCAGTGGAGGGTTGGGCCGATTGAAGTTGAAAGACCAATCAGAGGGGCAATTCAGGCTCTGGAGGCTGGTTTAATATACTTCTTCCAGGTGGAAATAGTTTAAAGAGAAGCCTACCGGCCTCAGAACGTCCATCTTCGATTTCAAGGCTACATAAAGAAGGTACAGGGTCAAACCCGCGAGCCCGGGCATTATTATGACGGCAAAGAAGGGTTTCCAGAGTATTAAGGCAGCAAGGATGTTGATCACCGGGATTTTGATCGGGTAGTCAACAATCGGCGCGATCAGGGGGATGT
>CAZZLE010000059.1:0-1565 GCA_964654595.1 uncultured archaeon
GGAGGTAAATTTAAATGAGCTAAAAAAAGTTAAGAAATCTGTAAAAATGCCAGTTCTTGCCGGAAGTGGCGTTAATCCCGAAAACGCAGCAGAGATTCTGAAGTTTTGTGATGGCGTTATTGTCGGCACATACATAAAAAGGGGCGGAAGTGTGGATGCCGGGAGAGTTAAAAGGATCGTTAGAATTGCGAAAAGGTAGGCATTCAGTTGTATATTTGACAGAGAAGTACGCAATCAAGCAGTTTCACGAGAAATTTCTATTTAACTTTTTGAAAGAGGTAAAATTCCTGACTCTTCTCCAGCCCTTCTTCTTCACACCGGAACTGTACTTTATTGACTTCGAGAGGCGTAGAATAGTGATGGAAAGGCTGAAAGGAAAAAAATTTGAGGAAGTCATCGACAGATTCACTGTTAAAAGAGTTCTTGAAGCCTGCTTCATTCTGGATTCCATCGGGATTGAAAAGCAGGAAATGAACCACCCCAATAAACACATCATTGTCACCGATGACATTCACTTTGTTGATTTTGAAAGGAGCAGGTTCAAAGAGAGACCTTCAAACCTGACGCAGTTTTGCATGTATTTAAAAAAATTTGGAATAATTGTCAGAAAAGAGTTGCTGAAAAAATACAAGGCCTCAGTAGGCCATGAGAGTTTTGAGGAAATTCTCATGAATGTTCTGGAAAATTTTGACTGATTCATTCAGCTTTTCTCTTAAGCAAAAACATCATGCCTAAATTCCCCACAACCATCGGATCCCCGCCAACTTCCCTGAAAGGAGACAGATGAGCGTTGGGACCGGTGCAAAGCCTTTCTTTGACCTCCATCACCTCCCCATAATAGCATCCGTGTCCGCTGTCGTTAAGAACATACTCATTGTTCAGCTCCCCTCTCTCAAATCTTTCAAGAAGCTTCCTTATCTCTCCCAAGCCCCTTCTCATCAAAACTGGTGTGTGATGCTCCAGAAGTGCCCTTATTTTCAGTTCCTCATCCACAACAGCTGCGGTGAGATGGGAATTGCCGAAATTTACCAGCAAGGCCGGAAATTTTTCTGCCTGCAATGCACATCCCGCAATTGCAGCAAAGACCGTGTCGATAACGTAAATCTCTCCACTGACAAAATCTGCCACACTCTGGGCTGCATCCCTCATCCTGTTAAACTCACGGGGTATTTCCCTGTGGTGGAAGAGGAAGCTCTCAATTGAAGGATTCTTTTTCAAAAGCTTTTCGAACATTCTGAATCTGAAGATTCTGTTGCTTAAATTCGGTGAAAAACCGTGATCCTGAACTGCAATGACATAGTAATTGGGCATCTCATACCCCATTTTTGAAATCATGTTCGAGAAGAAGGGCATGTCCACATCCTTCGTCTCTATTGCAGTAAACTCACCCTCAGGTTCTCCTATGACAATTCCCATTTCCCTGACCTTTTCGATGCTGTCAGCAAATGTCAAAGCTGATCTCTCAGTTGCGAAAACTCTGTATTTCTTCAGGTGCTCTTTCACAGCAAACGTTATCGCCCCTCCACCCATCGTGTAACCGTGCAGAAAGATGTCTCCATTTATCC
>CAZZLE010000060.1:0-3730 GCA_964654595.1 uncultured archaeon
TGAAAGAGCATCTGCAATGAAGACAGTATTGACTGAACCGAGACACCTTACCGGAATAACTCTCGCAAGCGGGCTCCACTTCTTACCATTCAAAGCTGCCATGTCCAGCGCTGGCAGAGCATCGTTTTCGCAGGCAAATACGATGATGCGGAACTTCTCCTCAGCACCCTCCTCCCAGTTTGGATCAGGCACATGGATGGACTTGATTGCTGATGCCATCTGGTCTATGCTGTATGTTTTGAAGCTGATAATTCTCTCCGGACACGCTCCAAAGCAGATACCGCATCTCCTGCATCTAAGCGGGTTGGGCATAGGAGTGCCTCTCTCATCCTCATCGAGTGCTCCAAATGGACATTCTTCCGTGCATCTCTTACATTGTGTACAGCGCTGGAGGAAGAAGTTCGGAAAGTCAATATCTCCAGTTCTCGGGAATGTCGTTTTTCCCTCTGCAACAAGCTCAACTGCCTGAATGGCCTTGAGTGCAGCACCCCTGGCATCCTCAATACATGAAGCAATTTCCATAGGAGCCCTCACAGCTCCTGCAGCGTAAATCCCAAGCCTTCTGCTCTCATATGGGAAGCAGATGTAGTTGGAATCCGGAAATCCGTATTTCAGTGTGGGGAGTTCAGGACCCTGTCTGTAGCTAAGGTTCAGGATGTGTCCCGCACGCTTTATGATCTCTACATCCTCTTCACTTTTAACCGGATGCGGTTCTGCAATGTGCTTGTATGGGACAGCTTTCTCATCCGGGAACTCCTCCTTCACTGTGTATAGCCCCTTTAGTGTTGAAACCATTCCGGTTGCAAGGACAACAAGATCAGCTTTAATTTCAATATCCTCTCCCAGCAGCGTGTTTGTTACAAAGACCGTTAGCTTCCCGTTTTCTTCTTTTATCTCCCTGATTTCACCTTTTGTGAGATAAATACCAACATCCTGCTGCATCTCCTTGTAAAAGTCCTCCCAAAGTCCGGGGGTTCTCATGTCTTTGTAAATTATGAATGCATTTCCTCCAATTTCTCTGACATACTTGGCCTGCTTGAGACTTACGAGACAGCAGACTGATGAGCAGTATGGCAGGTGGTTCAAATCCCTCTGTCCGGCGCACTGAATAAACACCACGTTTTCCACTTTTCCTCCATCTGACTTTCTTACGATTTTGCCCCCCTTAGCCATCTCCTCAAATTCGAGGTTTGTAACAACATCAGCGAACTTTCCATAGCCCAGTTCTTCCAGAGCGGAGGCATCGTAGGGCTTCCATCCAGTAGCGACAACAATTCCACCAACTCTGAACTGAATCTTCTCTCCATCTTTATCAAGCACAACATCAAACATTCCTGGCTGACCGCTAATCGAATCGATATGAGCGGAGGTGTAGATTTCTATGTTCTCATTCGCCTTTACCTCTTCAACAAGTCTGAATACGGGATTTTCTTCAATTCTTCTGTATGGTGGCTCAATTGGCAGTGTCTTGTAGTATTTGGCAACCCATCCACCAAGTTCCGCCTCTTTCTCGACTAAGTAAGCCTTGTAACCTGCACTCGCAATCTCGAGCGCTGCTGTCAGGCCTGTAACTCCACCACCGACAACAAGAATGTCTTTCGAGATCTCCTGAATGTATGGCTCAGGCTTCATAGCTTTCTGAGCTTTCGTAATCGCAATTCTCAGGTAATCCTCCGCAAGTTCCTGGGCATGTTCGTCAATTTCATGACTCCACACAACACCCTCTCTGAGATTTGCCCTCTCAACGTATTTGTCATCGAATGTGAAAAGTGCGGTTTTTACTCTTGGTGAGCATGCAGCTATAACAAGAGCGTCAAGTTCAGAAGCATCTTTTTTCAGCATTTCAACTCCTTGCTGTGAGCAGAGATGCGGATGAACCTTTGGTTCAATTCCGAACTCTTCTTTTGCAACATTCTTTAGCCTTTCAACATCCAGCCTATCAATATCACAACCGGTACAGATGTAAACACCAACCTTCTCCATCATTTCACCTCCTGGCAAGCTGAATGGCCTTCAGCGCTGCGGCCGTTGCTGATTCGTTTGCTGAAGCAACTTCCACAGGCATCGCTGCAACACCTGCAGGAATTATTCCCGGCTTTGCCTTCACGAATCCGTACTCGTCAAGCTCAATTCCCGGTATGGGTTCAATAGCGGGCTGCATCCCTGTAGCGAGAACAACCATATCAACCTCTCTCTTGCTCTTAACACCGCTAAGCGTGTCTTCAGCAGTAACAACGAGCTTTCCATTTACCTCTTCAACCTTGGCCACCTTGCCCTTGATTAACTCTATTTTTTCATCAGCCTTAACCTTTGCAAAGAAGTCCTCGTACCTTCCAAATGCTCTGATGTCGATGTAGAAGATGTATATCTTAGCATCCGGATACTGCTCTCTCACATAAGTTGCCTGCTTCAAGCTCGCCAAGCAGCAGATTGCAGAGCAGTATGGCAGGTGATTCTCATCTCTGCTTCCCGCACACTGAACAAAGGCTATGGTTTCAATTGGCTTACCGTCCATTGTTTTGATGATTCCTCCGGTCGGGCCGTTTGGAGAAGCCAGCCTCTCCATCTGCATGTTCGTTATGACGTTCCTGTACTTTCCGTAGCCAAGGTTTTCCAGCTTCGTTGCATCGTAGGGTTTCCAGCCAGTTGCTACTATAATAGCCGAGACGTTTAAAGTCAGCTCCTTCTCTTTCTCGTTCAGATCAATAGCGTTGTACCTGCATGCCGAAACGCACTCACCGCATTTGTTGCAGTAGCCGTCGTCAATGTAATACTGAAATGGCATTGCCATTATGTTTGGCAGGTCAATTGCCTTTTTATTCTTCATTCCAAAGTTGTAATCATCCGGAGCATCAACAGGGCAAACTTCTCTGCAAGCCCCACAAGCTGTGCAGTTTTCATTCACGTATCTCGGCCTGATTTTCACTTTTACCGTAAAATTCCCCGGTTCTCCGCTTATCTCCTGAACTTCAGCGTTTGTGAAGTATTTTAGTTTTGGTGTGCTTTTCATTCTCTTGAAGAGAATTTCAAGCCCGCAGAATGGTGGACAGAGTTTTGGGAAGTACTTGTTCAGCTGGGACACTCTTCCCCCAAGATAAGGGTTCTTTTCCACCAGAATTACATCATATCCAGTTTCGGCAGCTTCTATTGCGGCAGTCAATCCAGAAATTCCGCCTCCTATAACAAGTATTTCGCCAGCCATAGCTAACACCTGATTGCCATTTCAACCTCTGGCTTGAAAGCAAGTTAATAAATGTATCGAAATTAAGGCATATCAGTATTCCGGATTCCGGAAAAATTTTTTAAGGATTAATGCTACTTAATGTGTTGAGAGCAAAGCTTCTTTCATGGCAGGATGGGGTGGGTAGCAGAACTTTTGAATTTGATGCTGAGATCGAGCCAAGAAGTTACACTGTATCAAAGGTTAGCCAGCTAACGCCCATAATCGCAGCTGAGGACTTAACTGTAAGCAGAGGTGAGTTAGCTGTAATCGCCATCAGATTGATTGAGGCACCTGAAAACACTGTTGTAAGCCCTTTAACAGCCATAAGCCACGCAAACGGTTTTGTTGCTGATGTAATAGAGTGCGGACTTCCCGGGATGGTTGAGGATGAAAAGTGCATAGATCACGCTATCTTCATCCCCACAAGGTCGGGAGATGTAAAAGAAGGTGATTTAATCGGAATACTGCGGGTAAATTTTGTCAGGACCGGGCTGCTTTCTCGGGTTA
>CAZZLE010000061.1:0-3976 GCA_964654595.1 uncultured archaeon
AAACTGGATGAGATTGAAATGAAGATAAACTCTGCTCAGAACTATACGGAGCTGAGAGGAGTTGCCATGGAGATCAGAGGGGTGTGGGGAGAGCTCAAACAGGGAATGAGGGCTGTAGCGCATGAGTATGCAGTTGAGAAGTACGAAAGACTTCTTGAAAGGCTGATACAGGTGAGGGACAGGCTTGAGGCTGCGGGAGTCAGTGTTAGCGAGCTGGATGCTAAAATTGATGAGATAGAGACATCCGTTGATGAGCTAAAGAGCTACGTCGCTACACCAGAATTTGCAGAGAAGGCAAGAGAGATAAACCGGCTGTTCAGGGAGGCCTTTGAAATAGTAAAGGAGCTGGCAAGAGAGGCGAGACCTGAGTACCACACCGGATTTGTCTATGCTTACGTTAACGGTTCATTTGAACTCAGCGGAAACTTCACATCAGTTCAGATAAAGGGTGATGGAAACATAACGATTCCAGAAGAAGTCGTTGTCACAAAGGTTGCCACCCCTGGCGTGAATATGATAGTTGCGAAGGGAAACTTCACCGCTAACGGAGAGGGTAAGTTCAGAATTCTCGCTCACGGGAATGGTGAACTAAAACTGAGTAGAGAAGGATACTACAGAGTCAAGCAGACAGCTGAACAGATGACAGAGGAAATTGAGTTCAGTAATGAAGCAGTCACGGTCATCTTTGGGTGACGGCATGAAGTCCAGAATTGCGGTGGCTGCATTGCTTCTATCATCTTTGATTCTTGGATGTAGCGGGCAAATGGAATCAAAGCCACAGACTGCTCCACAAACCGCTATGCCAGAGAGCATCAACATTGAAGATATCAACGTAACACAGGAACTGCAGGAACTTGAACAGCTCCTTCAGGAACTTGAGAATCTTGACGCTGAGTTCAACGTTTAATTTTTTCGCCTGTCAACTCTTTTTTTGAACATTCAAAAATCCGGACAGAGCGGAATAGAAAAAATTTATAATTTATTTAAATACCTCTGTGGAACATCTCCAGAACTATGTAGCTCGAGAGCATTTCCGCAACTTCAGGTGGAAGATACGCCAGTAACTGGAATATTGATCCCATCTCCTTCGGGAATCCCTTCTCAAGCCCGAGAACCTGCATGATCCTCGGTCCGTATTCTTCCATCGCTTTCTCCATTTCAGAGATGAGCTTTCCCAGTTCGCTGATGTCCATCTCACCGGGAGCGAGCATGCTGAGAATTAATCCGAATGTCTCGAGAAGTCCCTCTGCTTCGCTTGGAGGCGTACCTTTAACCTCTTCAGTGCATACCTTAAGATCCTCAAGCATGGCGTCTGCGGTTTGGTCGTGTATGGGGGTAATTGTCAGATGCAGACTCGGAGGGATATTCATGTTTGGTATTCCCTTTTGTGGCATTATAATCCAACCTTTTTTCGCCATCTCATCGCTCAGTCTGAAGAGATTTAACTCCTGCGACGTGAAGGCTGCGATAACAGAAGGTTCGCCCAAGACCCTGTAGCCTGCATCTCTAAATCCCTTTAATATCCTGTTTTTAGCGTTTATTATTTTCCTTGCAAGCTCCCTGTACCCTTCTTCTCCGAGAAAATGCACGGTAGCCCAGGCAGCTGCCAGAAGAGCTTCAGAACGAGAAGAGAGCACAGCTGGGTTAATTATTGGATATCCAGGCCACTTAAGGTTTGCAAACTGGGAGAGAAACTTGTAAGATTTATTTCTGAAGAGTATTATTGAAGCCCCTATAGGCGTGTAGGCATATTTATGAGGATCCATTGAGATAGAACAAACACCATCGATTCTGAAGTCGAAATCGGGGATTTTTTCTCCCTCCTTCTTCATGAAGGGCAGAACAAAGCCTCCAACACATGCATCGACGTGAAGCCAGATTCCCTTGTCCAAGGCGACTTCAGCAAGGTCTTTAACTGGATCTATTGTTCCAAGGGGCCAGTTGGGTGTCGAAGCAACGATCATCGCCGTGTTCTGTGTTATCGCTTCATTTATAGCATCCACATCGGCAGTGAAGCTTTCTTCATCAATCCTTACCCTCTTCACCTTCAAACCCATGTACTCTGCAGCCTTGTCATAGCAGGGATGGCCGGTAACTGGCATGACTATTTCCGGAATCGTTATCATTCCCTTTTTCAGGATAAAGTTATCCCTCGCTGCTTTGACAGCGAGAAAAACACTTTCCGTCCCTCCAAATGTGAACGTTCCCGTGACTTCTTCATCCCCGTGCATAAGAGATGTGGCGATGTCCACAAGGTCTTTCTCCATTCTTATCATGCTTGGAAACTCCGTAAAATCGAGCATGTTCTTGAATGCAAACATCTTCATAGCCTCGAAGGCAACGCTGCGCAATTCCTCAACTCCGGGCTCAAAAGCTATTGTAAAAAGCCTCCCGCTGAATGGATCTACGTCCTCCGAGCTATATTCTTTCAGCTTCATGAGAATCTCTTCACTTCCCAAACCTTTTTCAGGCAAGGTTTTTCTCATGCAATAATGATGAGAGAATTCTTTAATAAATTTTTCTGCAGGTATACTAAAAGATTAACTCCCAGTTTTCGCTTTAATTTCCTTCGGTCGAGTTTCCACATCACCAAAAGAGCTCAAAGAAATGGATGCACAGAGTTCTGCAAGTATGATATTCCACATGGCGAAGCACCCTTCAAAGAAACTCTCCCATGTATCAAAGCCATCTTTTCTACTATTGCCGCCAGCAGAGCCGTATTGTTCTTTCCCACCGACTTGTGTTGAAGTTGTAGAGTGACTTTCTTCATGCATTGTGATTCCAAACTCTTACACTCTTCCAGTTGAGGTTATCCCTTCAGGTGCGGTGTGGTTTAATTTCATTTTCACTGGCTGTTGGTTTTGGTTCAGTAACCTATATTGGAGCAGCAGCAACGGTGGCGAATAATAAAATCACAAACCTAAACTCGGTAGCTTTAAGTTTATAAATATGGCGAAATCGTAAGTTTTTAACAACAATTTCGGAAAAAAGGAAGACCTCAAAGTTATTTGGTAAGAATACTGAGAATGCGTCATTCTGACCGGAGCGTTTTACGTTAAAATGTCATTCCTTACCGTTTCCGAGAACACAAAAACAAATGCGCCGACCGGGATTTGAACCCGGGGCAGGGGCTCGGCAAGCCCCTGTGTTACCAGGCTACACCATCGGCGCTTGAAGGCTTTTCCATCCCTTGTTTAATAAGTCTTTCGTTGTTGTTTTAAGTTTGAAGTGACCTGCTGTTGATAAAAGAGGAAAATTAAAAGGGTTTTTTAATTCGATTTTCAAGGTGTCCCACCACCATTCAAACTGCCTTCCAATTAATCAAAAATCAACTGGCTAAAGAACGTGAGGAGCAGTGGGGCAGTGGAGTGGGGTAAGATAGCTGGGGAGAGCTGTCAACGAATGAGACGAATTTGCAGTCGTTAAGGTACTGCTGCAGAAACTTTTAGACATGAATTTGTCATTGCCCAATTAGTCTTATTTGCTCCTACTGTAATTAGAATCCACCTCATCCAGCGAAAGTAATAAATAAATTTCTGAAAAATAGAGATATGGACGCGCAGCAGATAGCAGAGAAGGTCAGAGATTTGATTATGGGAGCAATGAGGGAGGAGTTCAGGGAGTTCAAAGCAGAGGTCAGAGGTCAGCTTGAGGGTTTCAGGATTGCCATTGAGAGCATGAGCAAGAGAATGGATGCCCTCGAAAGAAGGATGGATTCTCTGGAGAGGAGGATTGATGAAACAAACAAAAGGATAGATTCTGTAAGAGAGGAGTTAACGGCAAGGATTGATGAGACTAACAAGAGAATTGATGAGACGAACAAAAGAATTGATGAAACAAACAAAAGGATAGATTCCGTTAGGGAGGAGTTAACTGCAAGAATAGATGAAACAAACAGGAAAATCGATTCCGTAAGAGAGAATCTTGCATTGAGAATCGATGAAACAAACAGAAGAATTGACATCCTCTCAACAAG
>CAZZLE010000062.1:0-4844 GCA_964654595.1 uncultured archaeon
AGAGGTATCTTAGCCATATTTTCAACTTTCAGTGAATTGTCTCCTTCCCTTTCAAAAATGCACTCTGGTATGACGTCAACATGCTGTATTTTTTCGTCTCTAACCTTAAACCTCAAACCCTCCTCGCTTTCATTTGCAATGTATTTCCACTGTTTACCAAACACAGCACATTCTTTGAAATACTCGAAAAGATTGCTTTTTTCAAGCCTGTATTCTACATAAACAAGGTCGCACAGCTCCTTTATATCTCTATAGCTTAATGGCTTCTGGAAGTTCTTAATGGTTTCTCCTGTTTTAGTGATTAAATTTTCCTCATACGGCAGATGGTTCTCAGGCATGTAGATTTTCAGTTTGTGCTCCAGTCCATTTTTCCAGAATTTTCCCTTTCTGTTGAGCCTTCCTGCCCTCTGACCGAGAGCATCTGGTGGAGCCAGTTCGGAATACATGACATCGCATGATATATCGAGAGAGATCTCTATAACCTGCGTGGCAACGAGAATGAAGGGTCTTCGCCTGATTCTCTGATAAATCTCGTTTTCCTTTTTTATTCTGTCGGCATAGGTAAACTGTGAGTGGTAGAGCATTATGTTGGGCTCCTTAAAGCTCTCTTCCAGCCTTTCCTTCAATTGCAGATAGAACTCCTTTGCCCTCTCAACAGTATTCAGAATAACAAACTGTGTAAGTCCTTCCCGGTAGTTCCCAACAATTTCTTCCATTACACCGCTTTCAAACATTGTTTCTTCATGGACCTCAATTTCAAACGGTCTGAAATCCAGACCTTCTACATCAACCACATGCTCATAATCTCCCAGTTCTTTGAGCATGAACTCCGGAAGGGTTCCGGACATCAGGAGATGCGGGATATCCATCTTTCTCAGAAGATTGAACAGTGTGAGCAGATGCTCTAAAGTAAGCTTTTCGTAATAGTGCACCTCATCAAAAATTATAACCGCGTTTTGCAGGTTGCCAAAAGCGAAATCCGCCTGGCTGAAGCCTTTAACGAATGAGTAAATCAGGTGGTCTATGGTTGTGATTGTCACAGGCTTGAAGAAAACATTTCCCTTGAAGTTCTCGCCTCTTATTTCCTCTACATCCTTTTCGTCATCAAATTCCTCTTCTCTTTCCTTACTTAACTCGTCCTTCAGCTTGATGAAGCTTCTACCATGATAGAGTCCGACATTTTCCTTTCCAAAATTATGGATTAAGCGGTCGTACATTGCGTTGCTTGTTGTCTGAGTTGGCATCGCAAGGATGATTTTGTTTCTCCTGTGCTTCTTGAGTACATTAAGCGCCCAAAGAAGAGCTGCTTCGGTTTTACCTCTCCCGCACGGTGCAAACAGAGTTACAAATTTACCAGAACTCATCAGCTTTTTCTGATATTCGTATGGCTCCCTTTCACCAAGAACCGCTTTTACCGGATCGCCTATTTGCAGAACAGGAACATATTCACCTGCATCTTTAAGAACTGCGCCAAACACGCCCCCATTCCCTTTGTCATTTTCAACGAATTTTGAGAAGTTTACGCTTGCGTAATCGTCACACGTTTGAAGAATTGCAAAAATGTATGAAAACACGGATTTTATCCGCCACCAGTCCTTTTTTTCGTTCAAATGGGTGTTTATTTCACTTTTAAACCTGTTTCGGAGTTTTCGGATACCGTTCCAGCTGAATTCTGGAATAGTGTTAAGATTAAAGCCATTGAATTCGAAAAAATCGTCAAAAGCAAGCTCTCTGTATATTTTTGCTGCATTTGATGCAAACTTTCTGATCTCCACATCCAGAAAAGTTGGTCTTTTGAATTTATTGTGATCGTCATACAGCTGATCGTAGAGCTGTGTGTGATGTCCTAAAATCGCAGCAAGTTCCACGGGAACGTCGATAACGGTGTCAGTAAAAGAATTGTGGAGCAGGAAGAATCCGTAGTAGGCGTGGGGATATTCATGTGATCTTCTGTTTTGCCTTATGTTTTGCTGAAACTCCTTTGTCAGTTTACCAATATCGTGCAAGTATATGGTTAGAAAAACATTTCTCAGAAACTTTTCTCTGTTAAGCCCCCACCTCTCGCAGATCTGATCTATTGTTTCTCGGTTTCTCTCAATGTAGGTTTTTAATATCATGAGTGCGTCTATCGTATGACCTTCCAGAGTCTGAAAGTATTTTTCTCCGTTTTTAATTTCGAGCTTGGCTACTGGTAAAAATGTCAAAGATGTCACCTTCCTTTAATTTAATCTCATTTAAAAAATCAATCCCATCCTCAATTATACGAATTTGAGCTCCCACAAAATGGTACCAATGTTTAGGATAGCCCGTACCAATTAAATTGTTGAGATACTCTTCAGCAAATTTTAATTGGTCGGTTTTACTGGAGTCATGTGCAATTCTTGTATTTCTATAGCATCTTATACCTTTCAAAAAATTCGAACTACATATCTCTGCAATCTTTTCAGACTCAGAATCTATTTCTACCAGAATTTTGTAAAGATCAGATATAAAATCGTTAAACGTCGATTCATCTACCGTTAATTTTCCATACCATTTCAAAACAGTCCTTGGTGTATTATGCGTACTCCTAAATATAGTTTTGTTGCATTTTGTATAAAAATTATTGTCAATTTCACATCTTAACTCTATTAATTCACTCCACTTCTCTTTTTGTAAGTTTTCCAAATACTTCATTACTGGCGTGTCTTTTAATTTGTTAATTTCTATTTCAAAACCGCTAAAAATCCATAAATCATCTTCAGTTTGCTTAAATCCTGTACTCCTCAGAACTTCGCTTTGATCAGAATCCAAGTTACAGACATAAATCACTGTATATCCCTCTCCACCTGATCCTACTTTTTGATAGTCTAAAACATCTACTCCAATTATATTTTTTAAAAAATCTTCGACAAAATCGTCTATATTAACAGGAATTAGGTCACCCATACATTTCCCCATTCTCTAAAACTCGTGACTTTTAAAACCTTTTTAATAGGGTTGTGTATGGGAATCGACACAGTCTTATATCCCACATCAAAACTTTTCCCGACTTTCACAAATTTATATGGAACTTTCTCCACCACACAGCCTTCGTGGACTCCTTCAACCACACACCAAACTTCATTTGCTTCAACTTCTTCCACTTCCACCGGCTCATAAACTTCCAGATCCACAAGGTCGTCAGATCCCCCGAGATAAAGCGGTCTTGCCGGATTTAGAAGCGCCGAATACGTATTCCTGATTTTATCCTCATCTCCAATTAGATATATCTCGTAGCTCGGTTCAACCAGAAACTCTCTGAACATGGGAGAAGAGGGGAATTTTCTTTCGTATCTGCTGCCAGTCCCCTTCAGTTTTAGAATCTTTGCCATCTCCTTGCTCTTTTCAAATCTCAGTGGTTTTATCCCTATTTTAAACCAGTCCTGAACCCTCAAATCGTCTCTGGGAAATCCAAGAGCATTTGAAATCAAACCCCTGATTGTTGTGTATGGCGGAATCACATAGGACAAAATAAGAGATGTTGAGGTCGGTTCCCTAAATGTTGTAAAGTAAGGGCCGTCAACTCTGAACTTCAGTCCGAGCACCGGCATGATTATCACAGCTTCTGGCTGTCAAGATAATCCAGAGCCTCTTTTATCGCTTCATTAACGCTTTTAACCTCAACATCGAGTTTCTCAAGCTTAGCCTTTACTTCATTCTCGTTTTCAATCACTCCTGGCATAATTCCGGCGATAATTTTTGGACTGTATTCCCCGACATCGTTGATGACCGCTTCAAGTCTTTCCAGATCAAGACCGCCATCTTTCAGCGTGAATGCCTTCTGGAGTCTGTGAGAGTACACATTCTGGAATGCTATCAAAATTATATCTGGTGTGAAGTCCGTGAGTAATCTTGCCTGTTTCGAGTAATCGGAAATATATCGCAGCGCCTCTATTATTTTGCGTATTCTCTTTTTCCTCGTTTCGTCATCAACATAGTATTCTATTTCCACACTCCTTGTTTTCTCATTTACCTTCTCCTCTCCTCCGACTCTTACAATGTCCACTGCAATACCGCACTTGTAGAGATTAACACCTATCTCCACATTCACTATGTCTCCTCTCATCTCACCCTTCTCCATCCTGTGCCTTCTTGTCAGGAAATCCACCACAGCATTTTCTTCGAAGGGAAGCAGACCCATAGCCGGAGAAACCTTTACAGGGGACACTCTTGTCATCGCTCCGCCAGGATGTCCGTCTGGATAACCCGGAATGATTGTTCCCTTTTTTATGGTCGTCATAAAGCCGAAGAGATCGCATCCGATGCAGTCCTTGATGTTTCCGCACGTCTCCCCTTTATCGTCCGGGACGCACATGTATTCTCCGCTGAGATTCCTTCTTATTGCCTCCTTGAAATAATACCTCATCGCCTGCCCGGAAACGTATGGATACTCCACGCCGTTTTTCTTGTATTTCTTGATGTCAATGAAATTCGCCTCCCCTTCTCCTGCGTTCAGATTCGTCAGATCCGTTTGAGATAGCCAGACTACCTCAATACCCTTCATTCTTCTTCACCTCCTTTTAGTTTCTTTTCCAGTTTATCCAGAGAATAGTATATTGAAGCGTAAACAACAAGAAGATCCCTAATTTCCTTCCATCCATCCCTATTTTTCTCGACAATTTCCTTGGTTAGCAGAATTACTTCATCCAGTGCCGTTGGCCTGATTTTTCTCAGCTTTTCCTCATCAAGACCTGCAAGTTTTCTCGAGATCTCTCTCAGCACGCTCCAGAATTCACCGATATTCCTCACCTTGTCAAGCTTGTATATCAGCGATGCGTTGTTTTCCGAAATTTTTGCCACGATATTCCCGGCACTTTTAATAG
>CAZZLE010000063.1:0-10625 GCA_964654595.1 uncultured archaeon
AAGTGCCCCCGCCGGGAGTTGAACCCGGGTCGAGGAGTCCGCAGCCCCTCAGGATATCCGCTACCCCACGGGGGCAGATGTTGAAGTTAAATCTCTGCAAGATAAATTTTTTACGGTTACAAAAAATTAAATTGAAAACAGAAGATAGAGTCCGTAAATGAAAGCCAGAAGAAAGGCCAGTGTTGTAAAGATGTTGATTGCTTTTCTTCTTCTCATCCCTGCAGATGTGTCAAGGAGTATTGCTCTCAAGCCATTAAATGCGTGTAAAGAAACAACCAGCAGCAAAACTGCATACATTGCTTTGAACTCCGGCTGGGCAACTCTGCTGACCACTTCAGCATATTTGAGTGCCTCGTGAGATGTCATGTGCGTGACGTAGAAATGAATTGTTACCAGCAGAATCATTATCAGTCCCGTAAACATTTGGAGAATCCATGCTAACGGTTCCATAACACTCTTTGCAGACTCCATTTCAACCACCTGTCAGTGAGTACATAACGTAGCTGGCATACAGCCACACAGCTACAGCAATTACAGTAAAGATTGCCAGCAATGGCTTCCTGTATTCGTAAGCTATTCCGAATTCATGCAGGATTATCCTGAAACCATTAACGCCGTGAAAAACTCCACATAGCACAAGCAGTATATCGAAAACAAGAAACTGCTTTGAGACCGTGATCGCAATCATGCCCTCGTAAGTTGCCCCGGTTCTGTCAAAAAGCGATGAGAGGTAAGTGAGGTGTGCAATCAGGTAGATTAAAAGCACAACCCCCGTTATTCGCTGAAACATGAAGGACCAGCTGAAAATGCTCCTTCCTTTAAACCTGAACCAGCCTGAAACGCTCATTTTACCACCCCAGAAGGCTTTTAAGTATGCTGAAGGCGGTCTTCCTTCTCAGCAGCTGCACGGCTTTTGCCGGTTCAACGTTCTTCGGGCACACTTCACTGCATTCCATTGCAAGGTGGCATCTCCACACTCCGTTGGAGGAGCTGACTATTCTGTATCTCTCCCTCTGCCCCTCATCCCTGCTGTCGGCACAGAATCTGTAAGCTGCAGCCATGGCTGCGGGACCGAGATAATCATCGAGAGTTGCTGCAGCTGGGCAGACTGAATAGCAGGCACCGCATTTGATGCAGAGGGTGAAGATGTAGTATTCATTCAGCTCCTCCGGAGTCTGCAGCAACTCTTTTGGTTCTGCATAGACGTCATCTTTTCTGATAAGATAGGGCTTCACAGCCTTGTGCTTCTCAAAGAATCCCTCAAATTCGGTTATGAGATCCTTTATAACCCTGAAGTTGTCCAGAGGCTCGACTTTAACAGCATTTCCCAGCATCAAACCCTGCGTTTCGCAAGCCAGTCTTGGTTTATCGTTGATCTTCATTGCACAGCTTCCACAAACACCCATTCTGCAGGAAGCTCTGAAAGCAAGGCTTGAATCGTAGTTCTCCTTGATGTAGTAGAGAGCTTCAAGGACTGTCATTCCCCTCTTTGCGGGAATTTCAAAACTCTGCCAGTACGATTTTTCACCATCATACCTCCTGATTTTGAACTCAACCATCAAACCACCTCAGTATTTCCTCTCCACAGGCTTCCATTTCGTAATTGTCACTGGCTTGTAGTCGAACTTTGGCCCTTCTGGAGTGTAGTGAGCTAAGGTGTGTTTCAGCCAGTTTTCATCGTCTCTCTTAGGATAATCCAGTCTGTAGTGAGCTCCTCTGCTCTCCTGCCTCTTGAGTGCACCAATTGCCACAACCTCGGCGAGATCAAGCATGTAACCAATTTCGATTGTTGATGTCAGATCAGTATTGAACCCCCTCGACCTGTCGTTGATCTCAACATTTCTGTAGCGATCTTTAAGCTCCCGTATTTTCCTCACAGCCTCTTTCAGCCCGTTTTCTTCCCTGAATATCCACATGTTGTTGTCCATGGTCTCATTGAGCTCTTTCTTTATCTGGTAAGGACTTTCATCACCGCTTTTTCCAAGAAGATCATCAAAGATTCTTTTTTCCTCCTTCTGCCTGAATTCAGCAGAAATCTTGCCTGGCTTGGCATTCAAAGCGTATTCAGCCGCAACCTCTCCTGCAACTCTCCCGAAAACAAGGCATTCAGCGGTTGAGTTTGCACCAAGTCTGTTTGCTCCATGAATGCTCACACATGCACATTCTCCAGCAGCAAAGAATCCTTTTACTGCAGTTTCACATCTCATGTTTGTATCAATTCCACCCATGGTGTAGTGAGCAACGGGCTTTACTGGAATTGGTTCCTCAACAGGATCAACTCCGGCAAACTTTATTGCAGCATCTCTGATCAGGGGCAATCTTTCCTCTATTTTCTCTTCACCGAGGTGTCTCAGGTCGAGGGCTATGTAAGGCCCGTACTCTCCCTCAAAACCTCTTCCCTCAATTATTTCTGTCCACATCGCTCTTGAAACAACATCTCTTGGAGCTATTTCCATCTTTTCGGGAGCGTAGTTCTTCATAAACCTCTCGCCGTTCCTGTTCAGCAGATAACCTCCCTCTCCCCTGCAACCCTCGGTCATTAAAATGCCAGACGGAATGAGGCCTGTAGGATGAAACTGGAAGAACTCCATATCCTTTAACGGGATGCCGTTTCTGTAAGCAATAGCCAGCCCGTCTCCTGTAACCTGATGGCTGTAGGTCGTGAATCCGTAAAGCCTTCCAGCACCACCGGTGGCAAAAATAACCGCTTTTGCCTCAAAAAACTCCATATCACCGGTTTTCAGCTTAATAGCTGAAACTCCCTGAACAGCACCGTTCTCAATGGCCAGGTTTGTTATGAAGTACTCTGGGAAGATCTCGATATTGTCATACATCAACATTCTCTCGTATAGGGTGTGAACCTCGTGAAGCCCGGTTCTGTCCTTTGCATACGTTGCTCTGTTGAAGCTGTGTCCTCCAAATGGTCTCTGGGCTATGGTTCCATCTTCGTTCCTGCTCCATGGACATCCCCAGTTTTCCAGCCTTATTATTTCAACCGGACATTCCCTAACAAAAAACTCCACGGCATCTTGATCAGCAAGAAAGTCTGAACCTTTAACCGTATCCCATGCGTGAAGTTCGAAGCTATCTCCTTCCCTTAAAACCGCTGCCGTTCCGCCCTCAGCACAAACGCTGTGACATCTGATAGGGTATGTTTTGGCAATTAGTGCAACTGACAGTTTTCTGCTCTTTTCGGCTGCTGCAATGGCAGCCCTCATCCCAGCAATCCCTGCGCCTACTATAACAATGTCGTACTCCATTACATCACCTTAAATCAATCTAAAGTTTGGCTATATAAATCTTATACTAATTCTTGCCCGGATTTAAAATTCACTTCGTATGCTTTGTATCAGTATGAGGTAGAGATGAGAGTATGCAATCGAAAAGGTGAGAAAACACCTTCGAAGGTTAAGCCTCTATGAAAATTTCAGCATTTGCAATTACTAACTCGAAAATTTTTTAAAGATATTAATGATGTATTATTTGGGTGGTTCAATGGAGGAATTTAGGAAACTCTGGCGTGAGGCATACGAAAATCCTGAAAGTTTCTGGAGTAAAAAAGCTGAAGAAGCCATGGAAGACATTTACTGGTTTGAACCGTGGAAGGAAACGTTTAAATGGGAATATCCAAAGTTCAGCTGGTTTGAAGGGGGTAGGACAAACATCTGTTACAACTGTCTTGACTACAAGGTGAAGAGATTCGGATCCAAACCCGCTTACATCTACGAGAATCCGGAAATGGATTTGAGTTATGCTGTAACTTACAGCCAGCTTTTCAGCCTTGTAAAGAAATACTCTGCCTCACTGAGAGGAGCCGGGATTGGCAAAGGAGACAGAGTTCTTTTGTATCTTCCGAATTCAATTGAGGCTGCCGCCATGATCCTTGCAGCGGCGAGAATTGGGGCTATATCCGTTACTGTCTTTGCGGGTTTCTCTCCAAGGGCTGTTGCTGATAGAATTGAGTTAACCACTCCAAAGCTGATCTTTACGCAGGATTTCTCCTCAAGAAGGGGCAGGCTTGTAAGGCTGAAGGACAACATTGATGAGGCTCTAAGCTACGTGCCTGAGGAGGTCAGAGCAAATGTAAAGATGGTTGTTAAAAGGGCTTTTCCGGAGGAAGAGGTTGAATTTAAGGAGGGGCAGGACTTCACACTCAAAGAATTTCTGGATTTGAGAAAGGGGGAGAGCAGTGATTATGTTGAGATGGAGGCAATGGATCCGATTTTCGTCATGCCAACTTCCGGTACAACTGCTAAACCAAAACCCGTTGTGCACGTTCAGGGAGGTTACCAGATATGGAACTACTATGCTGCGAAATGGATTTACGGTCTGGAGCCAGATGATGTGATCTTCAACACCTCCGACATAGGCTGGATTGTCGGGCAGAGTTACATGATCTTTGGTCCGCTGCTGGCTGGATCTACCTGTATCCTCTTTGACGGTACTCCCGATTATCCTGAGCCAGATACATGGTGGAATGTTGTGGAGAGAAACAGAGCAACGTTGATATGGACCTCACCCACGGGTGCGAGAATACTGAGAAAGCTTGGAGTTGAGAAAGCAAAGGAGCATGATCTGAGTTCTGTAAGGAGAGTCGTCTGTGCGGGAGAGGTTCTGAACCCTGAAGTCTGGTACTGGCTTTACAGAGATGTTTTTGAAGAAGAAATTCCCGTAATTGATCACATGTGGCAGACGGAAACAACGGGAGCACTTTTCGGTTACCCCTATGGACTTTACGGTGATGAGATAAAGAGGTTCATAAAGCCCGGTTCTGCTGGATTGCCGCTTCCAGGTGTGGTTCCGGTTGTTCTTGATGAGCTCACCGGTAAAGAGCTGCCACAAAAGGAGAAGGGAGTGCTATATCTCAAAAGGCCATTTCCCGGTCTCACCCCAACTCTCTGGGACAGCTTTGAAAGGTATGTTAGATCCTACTGGGAGGTTGGGGCAGGCAGAGGAATGTACTGCACCGGGGATGCTGCTTACATAGATGAGGATGGCTACGTGTGGTTTACAGGGAGGGCAGATGAGGTAATTAAAATTGCAGGGCACAGAATTGGGACGATAGAGGTTGAAAACGCCATCATCAGCCATCCAGCAGTAGCAGAAGCGGGAGTTAGCGGTATACCTGACGAAATCAGAGGAGAGGTTGTTGCAGCGTTTGTCGTGCTCAAGCCCGGCTACACCCCAAGTGAGGAGCTTAAGAAGGAGATAATAGAACATGTAAGAAAAACTCTCGGTCCGATTGTTGTCTTCAGAGACATACAATTTGTGAACATGCTTCCAAAAACGAGAAGCGGCAAGATAATGAGAAGAGTTATGAAAAGACTCTTCCTTGGCGAAGAACTCGGAGATCTGTCAACCATAGAGGAGGAAGCCTCAGTTGAGGAGATCAGAGAGGCTGTTGAGAAGCTGAAAAAGCTTTAATTTTTTTGAGGGAGTGTATTTAACCATTTAGCAGGAATAAGGCAAAGAATGGAATTCAAAATCTCAAAATCTGCCCCCAGAGTAACACCACCCCTCATAGCTGGCCCTGCCGCCTCGGAGTGGCTGACCTCTGGGGGCTGTCCCATGTCCGGGTTGCCCCATACTCATCGTAAGGCTTTCGCCTCACTCCTAAGGGGACCTATCGACATGGTGTGTCCCCGAGCTCGCAGAGAAGCTTCATCGCCGGCACTGCCACCTCAGCCTCTTCCCCGATCGGGGACATTAATAATTGACTCAAGAGCTAATAATTCTTTCACCCGGGGGTCAAAAATTACTCAATAAATTTTACTCTCCTGAACAGCTCTGAAACCCTGAATTCTTTTTTGAAAAAAACTGCGGGATGCTCGGATCTGTATATTTCAACATCGCCGGTAATCTCGACACTCTCCTGTCCATCTGCAATCAGTACAGCATTTTCAACGCTGACTCCAATCTTTCTGCTCATATCAACAACAAAGGGCTTCCATCCAAATCTGAAAGGTGCAATTGGCACAATTAACATGCATTCAAGATAGGGATCAACAACAGGCCCTCCTGCGGAGAAAGCATAACCGGTAGAGCCGATCTGGGTTGCGACAATAATACCATCACATCTCAGCCTGTCAATTTCACTGCCATCAAGTTTTATCCTGACATCCATCATCTTTCCGGGCTGCTTGCTCAGTATTGCAAACTCATTTAGCGCGAGCATGTTCCGGCAAGCAATTCTCGGGAACATCTCCACTTCAAAGCTTTTCACTGCCCTCACGAGCACTTCATCAAAGTTTTCAGGTGTCGAGTGGGTTAGCAATCCAACTTTACCTGTATTTATCCCAAAAATAGGAGGACAGTTTTTTATCTTCTGCAGAATTCGCAGAATTGTTCCGTCTCCCCCTATGCTTACTATGAAGTCGTAATTTTCCAGCTCTTCAGATGGCTTGCTGAACAAATCGAACGGGATGTTTAAATCTTCAAGAACCCTCTCGACTCTGCTGAGGATTCCATCAGTTTTGTAAACAACTGCAGCCCTCATCGAACCAGCTCCAGAAGCTTTGCATGCAGTCTCTCATTTGCGGCAACGATGTTCAACCCCTCCTGCATATCAAATTTTTTATTTACCAAGTCGCTTCCGTCTATCTCAGTTACCCTGCCACCGGCCTTTTCTGCTATGAAAGCTCCGGCTGCAGCGTCATATATTCTCAGCATCTTTACAGGACGAATGTCAAGGAAGCAGTCAAATGAACCATCAGCAAAGAAGCAGAGCTCAATCGCAGCGCTGCCGAAAATTCTCATCCTCTTGAAGGGATAATTTTTGTTTGGATAGTATATTATCGCGTTGCAGTAAAGTGAACTCTCATCGCTTACCTCAATCTTCTCTCCATTTCTGTAGGCCCCGGTTGAATCTGCGAAGTATTCATCCCCTGTAGCAAGATTGTAAACATATCCGAAAAAAGCGTTTTTCAGTTTGCTGGATTCGGAGAAGCACAGGCTGATGGAATACACCGGCACCCCTCTCGTGGCGTTGAATGTTCCGTCTAAGGGGTCAAGAGCTACAAAGACATCCCCCTCACCCACCACCCCCGATTCTTCTGTAACAACTGTAACTCTCTCCCTCTTGAGTATTTCCAGTGCAACCTCCTCTGCAACTTTGTCCGCTGCCTTGGTTGGAGTTCCATCCTTTCCCATACCCATATTCTTGGCTCTCTCCCTCAAAGGCATAGCTGAAATGACCTTTCTCACCTTCTCGGCTATTTCCCTTGAGATTCTCAGCGCCTCCATTTCATCCATGATGGTTGGTTGAGTTCAGGACAATATGTAGTTTACTGAGTGGTAAAAGAGAGCGGCAGTTATCGGGACTGTAAGGTTATCCTGAAGGTAATATCTCCCAACCTTCTGAATCCTTTCAACAGTAGCTCCAGAAACGCAGGCAATTAGTGAGGGCACAGGCGAAAGGAGTGGCAGGGAGGCAAAGAATGGGGCTAAAGTCATCACGGTGGTTGCAATATCTTTTGATCTTCTCCATGGCAGTCTCTTCACCAAACCACCCAGACCATCTCCAAGCAGTGTAACAAGAACCGCAGAAAATGCAGCTTCCATCGGAAAGATGATGGTGATGAGGAGAATTGCAAAACCAAAGTAAATGTAGGCTCCGATCTTTCCCTTCTCGTATTCCCTTACAATTACGGAAACCAGATTGTACTTCAGGCGAAAGAATTCAAAAGTTAAAGCAAAGATAAAAATTATTAAAACTCCCAGTAACAGAAGTTCTTTTCCAAAATAAAGATAGGCTGGAATGTAGGATAGTCCAGAAAAATGGATGGATTTCCGAAGAAGTTCCCTTTTAAGCTCACTCAACGGATATCCTCTCTAACTGACTTGTGAGGTTCCAAATCATTGTTCTGACATGCATTGGAAGATTCGGGTCTGCGGAAATGTCCTCAAGAACCGATATAGCAGATGCTGCTTCCAGAGAAACTTCATTCGTGGTGGTGAGTTTTTCTTTAATCTCACTTGCAATTCTCCTCACATTTCTTGGCACACTCTCATCGTGAATGATTCTATCAAGCGTTTCCAGAACCTCACCGAGCTCCTTCTTCGCCATACCCCTCACCCCGCAGAACTGGAAAACTTTAATAGTTCGGAATGTAATGGAAATCGTGAGTGATAAAAAAATTTCGGAAAAAGAGATTGCAAGTGCTGCGGAACTTCTTTACAAAGGAGCTAAAATGCTTGCATATAACTGTCCGGATTGCAAGATGCCTTTGTTTGAGAAGGATGGAAGGGTTTTCTGCCCATCATGCGGCAGAGAAGTTATCATAGAGGGAGAAAAAGAAACATCTGGACTTCAGGAAAGGTCTGAAGTGGAAGGCGAGATGATCACATCTGAAACGGGTTATGTGGATCTGTACGGGAAGGTTGAAAGGGCAATTTCCAAGGTCTGTGACATGATCGCCGAGTCAAGAAGTGTTGAAGAAGTAAGGGTGCTTTCAGAATCACTGGAAAAGCTTGTTGATGTGCTCATAAAAATAAAGAGATAGAAAATGTTACCCAAACATTTCATGAACAGGTTTGCTGCAATTGTTGTGGTTTTGATGGTGCTTGCGGCGGGAATATACTTTTATTCACCACTCTTCCTTTTCAGACTGATTCTATTCATGGTATTCATGGTAATTACTGCAGTTTCGGCTGTAATGCTTGCGATTCTGGTTTATGCAAAGTCGAAGTACGCACTGCCATCACTGCTGTCTCTGCTTGCTTCCTTTTATGCTCTTTATCAGTCTTACACATGGAACGAACCCGTGCACGTTGCCTACATAACTGCAGCATACATAATGGCTTTCGCCATCGCTTTATGGTGGATTTCCGAGCCGGATTTGAGCGTTTATGAGAGGTTAAGAAGCGCAGCTGCACTTGAAAAAGCTGGAAGGTACAGAGCTGCAGCAAGAAAGTATGAGAAAGCAGGAAAATTTGAAAATGCTGCAGAGTGCTACCTGAAAGCCGGAATGAGGGAATCTGCAGCGTGGTGCTACGAGAAGGCTGAGCAGTTCTCGAAAGCTGCAGAGATTTACGAGGAACTTGCCGAAGATCAGGGTGATGCGTACTACCTGAAGGAGGCTTACGAGTTTTACAGAAGGGCTGGAGAGATTAAGAAAGCTGCTGAGTGCCTTGAAAAGTACGCTGAGAACGAACCGTGGTACTGGGAGGATGTGGCAAAGCTTTACGATGAGGCGGGAGATTTCGAGAAGGCGAGAGAGGCAATGCTGAGGTTTGAGGAATACTGCGAGAGGGAAGCAGAGAACGATCTGGCCTGATGGAGCACGTTGGCGAAGCTCGATTGGCTAAGGAAGTTTTGAAAAGTATTATAATTATAAGCAGAAGCAGAAATTGGATGATTAATTTCGCAAAATTTTTAAGTTAATCACAATTTTTTCGCATTATGAGTGGTATACTTGGTATTGAGGGGCAAAACATAAAGGAAACTGATGGAAGCGATATAAACAGAATATGGGTAAAGCATTACGATGAGGGGGTTAGGGATAAGCTTGAATATCCCGTGATGCCCGCCTACAGAATTCTTGATATTGCTGCTGAAAAGTACGGAGACAAGGTTGGAATCATATTTTTCGGAAATCAGATTACATACAAACAGGCAAAAGATGCGTCAGATAAAGTGGCTGCGTTTCTTCTCAATCTCGGCCTTGAAAAGGATGACAGAGTAATATTTGCTCTACCCAATACACCGCATGCCGGGCCAATAATGGCGGGAATCCTGAAAGTTGGAGGAGTAATAGTTCAGTGCAACCCCCTTTACACTCAAAGAGAGATAAAGTTCCTCGCAGAAGATAGCGGTGCCAAGGTAATGTTCTGCATGGATATGATGTACTCCAGCATCTCCCCTCTGCTCGATGATGGTACTCTTGAAACAGTAATTACGTGCAGCCTTCAGGACTTTATGATTGGTGCGACAATGCCCGATGCTCCTGAGAAGAGAAAAGGGCTTTATTCATGGAAAAATGTCATGGAGGCTGAGAAAACAGACAAAAGGGCTGAAATCAATCCAAAAGAAGATATTGCGATGTTGCAGTACACGGGAGGAACAACGGGTTTTCCCAAAGGTGTGATGCTAACACACTTCAACATTGTTGCCAATGCTTATCAGGCAGCGAACTGGGATCCCAAAGCTTCACCGGCAGATGTTGGGATTGGAATGCTCCCCGTTTTTCACAGCTACGGAATGACCATGATGAACGTTGGACTTCTTGTTGGAGCTACAATCATCCCGATTCCTGATCCGAGAAACTACCCGATGGTTCTTCAGGCAATTAAGATTTTCAGGGTTACGACACTTGCAGCTGTGCCGACGATGTACATAGGAATGCTCAAACTTATCGAGCAGAACGGCTACGATTTGAGCTCTTTAAGAGTCTGCACGAGCGGGGCAGCTCCACTTCCGGTTGAGGTTAAGAGGAGATGGGAGGAACTGACGGGAAAGAGAATTACAGAAGGTTACGGACTGAGTGAAGCATCACCGGCTGCTCTTCGAATCGCAAACCACCCTATTTATCACAGCTACGGTCAGTCCATCATGAACAATGCAACTATTCTTCAACCTACAATCATCCCTCACCATGACCGGAGCAACAACCCCCTAGTCCCACAGT
>CAZZLE010000064.1:0-5029 GCA_964654595.1 uncultured archaeon
AACTGCCAGCCCCCAACTTCGCAAGACTCAATCATCTTGACTATGATAATCAAACTCACGGTATTTAAATTTAACTGAACTAAACAGGCTGGTTGTTCTAAAAGGTAGTGGGCATGGCCTAAAATGTTTGGAATTCGCATTTCCTATACCAGCTCCCGATTTCAGCCTCACTTTCAGGAGCTGGATTTTTAATATGACTACAATATCTGTCATTTCTTGCATCCCTCTTGCAACTGAGCCGAAAAGCACGAGTTTATCTCCGTATTTTTCTTGAGCAATTCTACCTTCAGAGTAGGATGGAGAGAAAGTTTGAATGAATTCTTGTTAACGGGGCTGTACCCGTATTTGTAAAAAAAAAGATTATTTTCTCATGTATCTTTTCTTCTGCGATGCAAGAGATTTGCTTGACTTTTTAACACCCGAATCAGCATTGGACAGCTCTTTTTCAAGTTTTCTAACTCTGTTCAGTTTTATATACAGCTCGCCAAACTTTTTAAAGTTATTGAAGTCTCCTCCCGTTAATTTTATAATTTCATCGGCAACTTTTTCCGCAACTTTTATACCCTCCTCAAAGCTTGCTTTATCAAAGACCCTTTCGTCCACCATTTTGGAACATATACAATCCTTCAAAACTTCTTTCGGATCTCTTGATGTCCCCAGCTCGTAGTAGGCATCCCTCAATGCGCCCTCGACCACATTATGCAGCCGATTTCGAATTTCCTCGTTTTCACTAAACTTCAAAAGCTTTTCATGAAACTCCTTAACCTTCTCCAGCATTTAGATCCCCCTGAATATGATATTCGCGTATTTTTCTATCCTGTCCCCAAATTTCTGGCGGAATTTCTCTGCAAATTTACCGGGATTTCTTCTTTCCTCACTGAAACTCACTCCATCGAATTTGATCTCATAAAGTCCAACATCAATTAACTGCAGCTGTCCAAATCCCTGCGGTTTTGCGTAGCCTATCTTGAAAACTGCTCCATTGATTCCATAACCCAGAGATGCCAGCAGACCTCCAAGTTCGAGATCGTTCAGATTGTAACCGTTTATCCTCCCCTTTAGAATCGTGCCGGAGGGGATGCATTCCATCAGTCCGTATTTTTTCGTTTTTGGTGCTCTTCCAATGTAAAACTTTACGTGCCCCCTCCTTTTCCTTTGAGGTTTCCACTGCCTCAAGACTTCTAATTCCCGCATTTTAACATCACTTTCTGGAATCAGATCTGAGAAAAAGAGTTTTGATATCACGGCCATATCTTTCGTAGCTCCGAATAGGTTTGCTGTAATTTCTGCACTGCCGCATAAAGCTAAGAAATTCTTTGAAACAGCCCCCTTTAAACTTGAACCGGGAATAACCGGAACTCCATTTGAATTTTTGTAGTGCTGGAGTAGAATCCCAAATATATTTCCTCTCTTTACAAGCTTTTTCTTTCCACTTGAAACGTGCAGATCGGTTTTTGCTTTAAAAACAGGTCTTATTATGTACATGTTAGTGTATTTAAGCCTGCTATCGTGGTGAGAAACTTTTCTCAGCGTTGAATCAACTGGAACAAAGTCGTAGTAGCTCATAATTTCACCATTCTCAGCATCGAATCGAGAAACTTTTTCGCCTCTTCTTTGCCAATCTTTACCTCCACGCCTAAATACGGATTTTCTTTCATCTCTGCCTTAAACTTTTCATCATCGACAGAAAATTCCGAATCTGAAGCTTTCACTCTTATCGAACCGAATTCCTCCGGTATAAGATCTTCCACGCTGAAGCCACTTCTAAGATCGTTCATACCCATTCCGGGAAAGACAAGACCAATGTCTTCAACCGCAATCTCGACTTCTCCATACCCTCTGCTTTTAAATCCACCAAGTCTCCCGAAGCCAAGCTTTGTGACGTCAATAACAACCTTTATCAAACCCAGAGCCTTGGGGTTCAGATTTCTCGCTGAAAGCATTTTTCCTTCAAAAACTGCCCCATCCATCACACATTCGACATCAAAGAGATTGCTGACACCGCCTGTTTCGGGATTTATCGCTATATGCTTCCTTTCAGACACTCTGCCCTTAATCATCCTCATTTCATGGAATAAAACTGCAGAAGCTTTATCACTTTCTCCAGAACCACCAAAGATCTCTTTTAGCAGATCATCAACATAACTTTTTTGCATCCTCATCAGAAGAATCTTCTGCAGCTGTCCTCTGAAGAATCCCTTCAAACTTGAGCCCGGAATAACAGGAATTCCATGCGTGTTCTTTATCACAGGCAGATCGGATTCCATGATACCCAGAGCTCTTCCAGCTCCTATTCTAAGAGGACTTTTAGCCGTTATTGTCCCGCTTACGGAGATCAGTATCGAATATTTGCTGAAATCCGCCATACAATCACCTCAATTCCTCAGCCTTTCCAACTGCGAGGCTTTGGGCAGAGAACTTCAAAGCTTTCTCGATTTTCATCTCGCAAAGTCCGTAACCTCTGGATTTCATCCCACCGAAGTGAAGCTCAATTCCATTTTTGAGCAACGGATAGAAAAACTCGTGGAAGAATTTGTTCACATCATCGTAGTCGCTCGCAAGCTCATCGAATACTATCTTGAACTTAAACAAGCCCTCAACAAATTCAACCGTAAACAACTTTCCTTTTTCTGCCCTATCCGTTCTTGGATCTATTTTCACATGCGTTCTTGTTCCTATGCTCCAATTCTCGGGTTCCGCATCGGTTATCCTTAAAGGAGATGCCAAGCCAGAGATTCCAAAAAGCTTTTCAAGCGTTCCGAGTTCTTTGAATTTCTCCTTTTTCTTATTCTCATCGCTTCTGGAAAATTCCCTCTCAAATTCCTCCAGGTTCCCCTTGAATACTCTGTATCCGAGTTTGTCAAATACTCCCGAATTTGCCAGTCTGTAGAAGTGTGCTCTAAGCACACCTTTTATGCTTGATCCCGGGACAACTGGAATCTCCCTTCCATTCCTTTTAATCTTTATAATCGGATTGTCAACTCCAAAACCAAGAGCTTTTTCTGAGCCGATGTGGAGCGGTGAAAGGGTTTTAAGGTGGCACTCGAGGACGTATCTGTTCTTCAACGCTTCATGCATAGGTCCTCACCTATTTCTGCTTTGATGTAGTAAATTTTAATCGCATGTTCGAGCAGGCTTTTTAGCTCCTCTCTGACCTTACTCCAGTCCCCTTGTAATTTTTCCACCGTTTCCCTCAATCTACTAAAAAACTCAACCGTGTTTTTGCTTTTCCTTCTTGCGACCATGTATCCAACCGAAATTATATATTCCTCCTTTCCTTCAGCCTCTTCCAGAAGCTCGTAAACCTTCCTGAGAAAACTTTTCGTTACCTCTCCCTCTTTTTCCTCTTTAACAACCGTTATGTCCTTTAAAAGCTCACAGGCCATACCAAATTTGTCATCCATACCCCCTCACCCTTTCAAAACGCTTTTTTCAAAATGAACCGGGTGGTTGAAAAACACCCAGTCAAACCATGGACAATCAAAAATATTCAACTCAAGTTCGGCCAGATTTTGTGAGATGCTTTCAGGCTCTTTTGCTTTAAATACAGCAGCAGATCCTGCGGAGACAGCGTTTAACGAAACGAATAAGCTTTCTGTTCCATTTCTCTCGTATTTTATAATTTTTCGAACTCTTTCTGCCTGAAACGTCATCTCAAGCCCCAGTTTTCTGAGAGCTGTTTCTATTTTCTTTGTTCCATCCGTAAGGTAGGTATAAGTCCCATAATGGCCATCGAGTCCTGACTCACTGAGTATTTCCGCAATCCTCTGAAATCCTCTGCTTATTTCTTCGCTCCTTTTCCTTACATAATCCTCCTGTGAAACCTCTTTAACGATCTTCGTCTTGACAAGTCCCATACCTCTCGATTTCCAGGCTCCGATTTTAATTTCTCCATTCAAGTAATTCCTGAATTCTTCATCGCAGTAGATCATGAATCTGAGCTTCTCTCCATCCTTTATAGCAGTAAAACTGTAAAGCTGACCTTCTTTTGAGGTCCTGAAGTTTTCATCTATTGTAACCCTTGTAAGCTGAATGGTTTTGATTTCTGCAAAATCCCTGCCATTGTATGTGGATGGAATTTTCTTGTACCCAATTTCAGTTATATTTTTTATTTTACCAGCCTTTGCTTTTCCAAGCCATAACATTCTCTCAAGCAGAAGTTCAAGCAAGAAGTCCATCTTAAAGTCTTTCGAATGCTTTAATCTCGGCTCACATACTGTCTGAAGGTTCGAGATTCCCGGACTGCTCAGATCCCATTCACCCAGGACGCCGTTCGTAATCTTTACTTTTCTATCAATCCAAAGTCTTCTGTACAGGCAATTTTCGGTGCAGTTTGCACAATCCGGTGTTCTATTCAAACTGGCTAAATCCCTGCAGTTTCCCAGCGAGTTCAGTATGTTCTCAAGAACTATATTCCTCGCAATCGCTCCTGCTATTGAGGATGCTGGAATGTACTTCAAACCTTCCACGAACCTTGACTTTCCTTTCTTGGCTGCTATCACAACAGGTTCTACGGTTTCCATCTCAACTAAAAAAACCCTCATTTCTTTACCCCCAAAAATTTGAGGAAATCCTCACAGATTTCCACATCCTCAATAAGTCCTATCCCCCGAGATCCGAATCCACCCAAGGTTTCGTACCTCAGGTAATTGAGGGCATAAAAAAGGAATTCTGCTTCATCCTTTTTAAATCCTAAAAGCGGTCTGATGGTGAAACAAAGTTCATCTAAGGTTAGGAAGTTGTAGGAGAAAAGATGTCCACTTTTGACTGAGCTTGTGCTCGGATCTATCTTTACTCCGTATCTTTTTTCCTTCTCGGATTTTGGTGTGGACTTTACAATTATTTGTATTCTGCCCTCACTGTCCGCATCGCCGAAGATCTCTCTATCAAAGCCTTTAATTCCGAGAGAATTCGAGACTCTCTTTGCTGCTTTTCGCAGCAGCCCCTTTATGCTGCTTGCCGTGTATTCAGCAGGAACCGTGCCCAGATCCACATCTTCTTCCTGCTCAACTCCTCCGACTCTCAGAGT
>CAZZLE010000065.1:0-2586 GCA_964654595.1 uncultured archaeon
TCCAAATAATGAGGCACGCTTACGGTAGTGTAGCTGACATTTTCTGCGATCATCCGCCCTGGAAGGTTGAGGAGGGAGGAGAAATTCGAAAGGTTGTCTTTCTTCCCTTGCTTGATGGTGAGGTGAGAGAGGGGGAGTTGCTTGGAGTTCTTAACTTTTACAGTGTAGAGATAAGTCCGATTGGGAAAGTAAGGCAGTGGCTGAACAACTGGATTGATGAGATGGGCAAAACCTTTGCCGAACCTAACTGGCCGATATGGTAATTTTTAATTTTTTGAATTTTATAAAGTTTACCTCTTGAATTAGAACTGCTGTTCGATCGCAGAAGTATTAAAATCCTGTCAACCACTCACCACAATGCAGAGGTTCGAGATTCTTGACAAAGATGCAATGGGCAGGATTTGCAGAATCGATACACCGCATGGCAGGATAGAGACACCAACAATTCTTCCCGTGATAAATCCAAACATCCCCTTCATAAAGGCGGATGAGATGAAAAAGTTCGGAGCTCAGGCGGTGATCACGAACTCCTACATAATTTACAGGAGCATGAGAGAGGAAGCTCTGAAGAAGGGTGTCCATGGCATCCTTGAAACAGATATGCCCGTTATGACGGACAGCGGAAGCTACCAGCTCATGGTTTACGGTGATGTAGAAATTAAGAATGCTGAAATCGTCGAGTTTCAAAAGCAGATTGGATCTGATATAATAGTCCCGCTCGATATCCCGACACCGCCAGATGCTGATTACATTACCGCGGAATCAGATCTTAAAATCACGCTTGAGAGGGAAAAAGAGGCTAAGGAAATTCTTGAAGGTGGGGAAAACCTGCTGGCGGTTCCGGTTCAGGGTTCAACACATCCTGAGTTAAGGAGGTATGCCGCAGAGGAAGCAAGGAAAATTGGAGGAGATATCTACCCCGTAGGTGCTGTAGTCCCGCTCATGGACTCTTACCGCTTCAGAGATCTGGCGAAAGTAATTCTTGAGGTCAGAAGCGTTCTTCCAGTTGAACCTGTGCACCTCTTCGGCTGCGGGCACCCAATGCTGTTCGCCATGGCCGTTGCCATGGGCTGTGACCTTTTCGATTCGGCCGCATACGCCCTTTACGCGAAGGATGGGCGATATCTCACAGTTTATGGAACAAAAAAACTCTCCGAGATGAACTATTTCCCCTGCAAGTGTCCCGTCTGCTCAAATCACGATCCTGAAGAGCTGAGAAGGATGGAGAAAGATGAGAGAGAAAGGCTGATAGCTGAGCACAACCTCTACGTAAGCTTTCAGGAAATAGATACTATAAAACAGGCGATAAAGGAGAACTCGCTTTTTGAGCTTGTAGAAAAAAGAGTAAGGGCACATCCAGCTATGCTTGCTGGATGGAGGCAGATTGCAGAATATCAGGAATTACTGGAACGCGCTGATCCGAGGATTAAGAGGAAGTTCCTCTACACAGGCCTCGACAGCCTTTACCGTCCGGCGGTAATGAGACATCATAGGGCAGTGAAAAACGTGGAACTTCCAGATAATGTTGTAGTTTCCTCAGATTTCGGAGTTCATGCTGATATATACCTGAGACCCGTTTTCGGGCCTGTTCCGGCAGAGATGCTTGAAACCTATCCTGCCGGTCACGCTGAGATTCCGGATGAGGATGCAATTGAAGAAGAAGCCTTGAAGATTGCCTCTGAGGCACTTATCGAGCTCATGAACGCCAACAGAGAAAGATATTTTAAGATATACGTTTCGAAAGCCTGGATAAAGCACCTTCAAAAATTACCTCCAAACGGTGAGCTGAATGTTCTACCATGAAAAGAGAGATGGTTTTGCAAGGACAGGAAAGATTGAAATTGATGGACGAACTGTCGCAACCCCTGCAATGCTTGAGGTTGAAGATATACCGGATTGGGATTTTGGCTTGGCTCCCACCTCATTGAAGTTTTTAAACGAAGAACTTTTCGAAGTGCTGAAACCTCAAAATGAGGAGGTTGAAGTTCTAACTTCTCTTCACCTCCTTTCCCCAAGACAGCTTGTTGATGTTTTTGAAAGGGCTGGAAAGAAGCCCGTTTATGCTGCCTCCTCCGCATTACCTTCGAATGTTTCACTGCTGATATACCTTGGAGCAGATCTTGTGGATAATGTTCTTGCAATCGCAAAGGCTTACAACGGCGTATTTCTCATGGGTGAAATCGAGGTTCAGGTTGAGAAACTTCAGAGGCTCCCATGCAACTGTATCCACTGCCAGGGCAAATTTGTGGAAGAAGTTGACAATCTCAGCAAAACGGTTGCGAGGCACAACACTGAGATGCTGAGGATGGAGGTGGAGAAATGTAGAAGGCTCATTCTCGATGAGGAGTTGAGAAACTACGTTGAGTCAAAAGTTAAGCTGGATCCCGAGCTCACTTCAGCTCTTCGCTTCAGCGATGCGCTGAGAGATCACAGCACTTTTCCGAGATTCAAAAAATCGAGGTGCAACTTTTCTGCATTAGAAAGCTTCAACAGGTTTGAGGTAAGGTATTTCTTTAACAGAGCTCTCGAATGCTATCAGCCATTCAGCGATACTGTGTTACTGCTACCCTGCACCGCCAGAAAGCC
>CAZZLE010000066.1:0-4605 GCA_964654595.1 uncultured archaeon
ATGAGAGCCTTCATAAAACCACTACTCAACAACTTCAAAAATCTTTACCTTCCCAAACTCCTTAACCAGCCTGAAGTTTTTCAGGTTTTCCGCATTATCCACGTGCAGCCTGTATAACATCGAGGAGTTGTAGAACTCAAGAATTTCCTTATCCCTCATCAGCTCCGCTTTTAGCCCAGCGATGGACATTATCGCCTTAAATTTTCCCTTATACTTTCCGCTCTCGTTTGTAAGTCCCATTTCCTCGTCAGTAACAACATACCTCACACCTCTCTGCTTTACAATTTTCACAGCATCCTCTTCATTC
Source organism: uncultured archaeon (assembly GCA_964654595.1). Taxonomy (GTDB): domain Archaea; phylum Halobacteriota; class Archaeoglobi; order Archaeoglobales; family Archaeoglobaceae; genus Archaeoglobus. The sequence goes on from CAZZLE010000066.1 coordinate 308, forward strand.
TGGGCTGTGAAGAACCTGGCGGCAGCATCAGCACCGGCCTGAAAGTTGTTACACACAACCGGCCTTTTGGCGACAAATATTATCCAGTTTCCGTAATCCCACCAGCTCAAAACAGAATATTCGGGCTTCCCCCTATCTGGAGTGAGGTAGTGAGAAGTCGGTTCGGTGTTTTCTTTCAGCCACGTCAGCGCATCATACCAGTCCTCACTCATCTCGTAAGGCTTTATGGAAACAACAACAGAGGGCAGGAAAATGATGGCAAGGAAGGTTGCTACAACAACTTTATCCCCCGGAGTTAGTTTTCTCTCCTTCTGGCTTTGCCTTCTCTTAACTCTTTTTGTCTTCCTTTCCTCCACCTCTTCCTTTTTCCTTATCACCTCAGACCTCTCCAAGATGTAGACGAGTGTGCTGGCAGCGAAGAATGATACGGGAACAGCTAAAATCTCTGCAAACCTGATCTGCAAGATTGAGAGAATGAAAGAGGCAAGGAAAAATGTTTGAAGAAGGCGGTTTCTGGAAGTAATGAGTGACGGAAGTGCGAGTAAAAAGCTAATGTAACCTGTCATTGAGACGATGCCCAGAAAATCAAAGGACTGGGCTTCGGCAATTGTGGGGAGGTAAATGTTTGCACCTGTAAGGTATTCCACACCCGATTTAATGAAGCCCAGTTCTTTAATAGGTGCAAGGTAGACGGTAATCAGAACCAAAGCTGTAGCAGCCACATATCCAAGATCAGCCTTGAAATTGCCAAATTTCTTAACAAAAACCCCAACTGCGAGAAAAACTGTAATTGCAACGAAGGATAGAGCGACCATCTGGCTTGTGACTGCTGAAAAAACCGGTAGAAGGAATGCTGGCAGCACGTAAAGGAGTTCTCTTCTTTCAAAGTACATGAAGGATGCGAGGGCCAAGACAGCAGCATATATTGGGGCCCCAACCCATGAAAAGGCCAGAATCGTCAGGGGTATACCTGCAGCGGGTGGATAGCGGAGTAAAAGATAGAGGGAAAGCAGAACAAGAAAAACGTTCCACGCATGGTGGTCAGCAAATCCAAGAACGCTCGTGTGGACTGCAGCGGGAATTGTAGCGTAAACCAAAGCTGACAGTAATGCGAAATACTCATCACCGAACCTCCTTGCTGTAAAATAAACAAGAGCTGTATTGAGAACACCAAGCAAGACAGGGAAAAAAAGGGAGAAGTAGATGGTGGCATCAAACCCAAAAAGCATTCCGGGGGCTGCAAGCATATAATCAAAAAGCGGAAGCCAGCCAATATTCAGACCGTGAGGATAATTGAGATAGTAGTCAAAATCTGGTCTGTATCCCGATTTAACTATGATTTCTGCAAGTCTTAGATGGTAGAATGGGTCGTAGCCTGAAGGGAGCTTGAGGAAAAGAATTTGCATGTTTTGAAGTCTCAGCAGAGCTGCTAAGATTAATATGATTATCAGCCACATGACCAACAATCTGAAACAGATAAATAAATTTATTCCATCCAGAGGCTGCTGATGAAGAATGTGCTGAAAACCACCTGAATACCCACTGCAATCATTAAAAATGATAGAATTGCATAGTTGAAGGCATTTAGCTCTCCGTAGCCTGCACCAATCCACGCAGAAAGTATGGCATAGCCGAGAACAAGGCCAGCAACAATCAAAGCAGTTCCCAATAACAAACCTTCTTCAAGAATTGAATATCTCCTGAAAAACCTCACAAATCTATCTTCTTCACTAAGACCGATTTTTGATGAGTATATCTTGCTTGAAACTCCAAAGAAGAAAATTTGAGCGCCTATCATGGTCAGCATGGATGCTAAAACGAGTGTGTGGGTTCTGATGGGTTCGAAGAGCAGGACATAGAGAATCAAGATCAAACCAGCCAAAAGTGTCAGCATAGCCGGGATCAGAAACAGGTGGGTGGGGGAGAGAAGGAGCATCAGTCTCAGATGTCTCCATCCATCCCTGAATGTTCTCAGCTTGCTGTCACCCTTTCTTGGGTGGTAGGTTATCGGAACTTCAACAATTTTAAATCCCTTAATCCATGCTTTGGCGAGCATTTCCGTTGCCAGTTCCATACCTTCACAGCTGAGCCTCAGTGAATCGATGCTCTCTTTCCTTGCAGCCCTCATTCCGGAATGGACATCGGTGAAAGTTGTCTTGAATAGGAAATTTGTCATTTTGGTTAACAGCATATTCCCCAGTCTGTGGACGGGATTCATTGCTCCTTTTCTGATTTCACCCAGAAACCTGCTTCCAATCACGAAGTCCGCTTTCTTGGAAATAATTGGCTCAATAAGTTTTGGAATTTCCATGGGATCGTAGCTCCCATCAGCGTCGAGCATAACAACCAAATCGCCCTCAGCAACCTTCAGACCTTCAATGTAAGCTCTTCCGTATCCCTCCACGTTTCTTATCACCTTAGCACCAAATTCTTCTGCTATCTCGGGAGTTCTGTCACTTGAGTTATCAACTACAATTATCTCGTAGTCAAAGCCTTCGAGTGCTTTCCTGCAGTCATTCAGAATTGCTCCAATCGCCTTCTCTTCATTTTTTGTCGGCAGTATCACGCTGACTTTCAATCAATCACCTCAGGTAAACCTCAACAATCTTTTTGGTTATTCTGTCCCAGTCATACTTTCTTGCATTATTCACACACATTTTTCTTAACTTTTTCTTCTTTTCCATCGCCTCCAACAGCGCTTCGGCGAAATTTCTTGCATTTGCATCGCAAACAATTCCACATGCAATTTTCGATGCTGCATTGTTCGGATGGTTTATTGTAACTACCGGCATCCCGCATGCGTTGGCTTCAAGAGAAATTATGCTGAACCCCTCTCTTACTGAAGGTAATGCAAAGACTTTAGAAGCTTTCATTATCGAAATCATATCTTCCCAGTTCATAAAATTTTGAAAATAACAGTTTAAACCCAATTTCTTGCTTATCTCAACAAGCCTTTTCTTATCCGCTCCCTCCCCAACAATCAGACAGCTTATCGAATCTGGCAGCAGCTTTAGAGCGTTTAGAAGCAAATCAACCCCCTTCTCTCTTATCAATCTTCCCGCAAACACAACATCGTATCCTTTTTCCGCCGCTTTTATACGCTTTATTCTCTCAATATCCACCCCATTCGGCACGACTTCCGCCTTAACTCCAATTTCAAGGAGATTTTTGGCAGTTGTTGGGGAAACAGCAACATGCTTGCATCTGATTTTTGCAACAATCATTTCAACAATCTTGCCAAAATATCCGAGATAGCCGAGATACTCCATCCAGTAATCCCCCCAGAATTCATGCCATGTCAGAACCAGATTTTTGTGTCTGGAGCACACGAGAGAGGGGAAGTATGGGAATACCTGACAATCGACAATATCAAATTCATTGAGGTTTGCTTTTCTTTTCAGGCTGATAGCAAATAAAATCGCTTCACTTATCTTTCTTCTACCCTTCGAATACAGATTTACGGGTTTGTAGCACGGAACAAGCTTTATGCCCGAATGCTCGATCTCCCTGTTGCCCCACCACCCAATGCCGAACCAGTAAACCTCGTAACCTTCCGCAGCAAGTCTTCTTCCTATCTCAAAAACTCTCCTCTCCACACCTCCCTTAATCCACGGATACACAGCATCGTAAACGAAAGCGATTCTCACCAAATGCTGTAGAATAACTGAGTTAAAGATTTTTAGGTTTGGGATAAATGAACTTAAAAATTTTCAAATTCAATCATCCGAACTTTCCAGCCTTTCCACAAGCAACTTCACTCTCTCTTCAATCTCCGCCAGAACTCTTCTGTAAACTTCCTCATCCCTGCCTGCGGGGTTCTCGATGTGCCATCTTTCCACGTTTTTACTCACCGGTAACAGAATGCAGCTGCTCTCCTCACACACAGTCACGATTAAATCGAACTTTTCCAGATCTACCTCATCAATCGTCCTCGGCTTTTCCTTGGCTTTCAGACCTTTTTCAGCCAGCAATTGCTTCACTACAGGATCAACATTCGCTGCTCTCTCCACTCCAGCACTCTCAGCCACCCAATCCTTTGCCATTGAATTGAACAGTGCTTCAGCCATGATGCTTCTTGCCGTGTTGTGAATGCAGACGAAAAGAACTTTTTTCATAGAGTAACCTTATATCCGGTGTTATAAAGTTTTTTCAGCACAACAACGCTGAAACTGCATCGTTAAGTTTAAATATAATTACTATAATTTCAATCCATGAAGAAATTGTTGCTGCTGATCTTTCTGGTCATATCTCTGCCAGTTACTGTCCCAACACTTCTGTTCTTCCTCTATCCCTCAAGC
>CAZZLE010000067.1:0-1726 GCA_964654595.1 uncultured archaeon
ACTGGAGCATGTTCTGCATCCCGAAACTCTCAGACAGCTCAGAAATTTTGTAAGGTTTGTTGAGTCAAGCCCTGCAGTAAATCCGAGATGGCTGGAACATTTCAGGGAGTTCTGCAGAACTGGAAAACATCCGTGCAGCCAGAGGTGATTTTTTGAAGGTTGCCATGGTTGGTAATCCAAACGTTGGTAAAACGAGTTTGCTTAATGCTCTAACGGGTGGGGACTTCTCAGTTGGTAACTTTCCCGGGGTGACAGTGGAGAAAAAGGAAGGAAAAGGTTTGATAAATGGTAGGACAGTAACTTTTGTTGATCTGCCCGGAATTTACAGCCTTCAAGCGGAGAGCATTGACGAAAAGGTTGCAAGGGATTATTTGGAGAAGGAGAAACCGGATTTAATTCTCAACGTGGTAAATGCGCTCAACCTCGAAAGAAACCTCTACCTCACGTTACAGCTGACAAAATTCGGCATACCCATGATTATCGTTCTGAACATGATTGATGAGGCGGAAAAAAACGGAATCAGGATTGATGAAAAGAAGCTTAGCGAAATTACAGGTGTCCCGGTTGTCAAGACCTCTGCAGTTAAGGGTGTGGGCGTGGAGGAGCTCAAAAGGGAAATTCTGAGAGGAGGGGATATTCCCAGAACTTTCCCTTGCGACCTTCAGGAGATCATCAGAATTGCAGAAAGGATCGCCAAGGATGTTACGGTGGTTGAAAAGTTTGAAAAAACGGAAATTGAGGGAGCTCTGGATGAGGTTTTTATGGACAGACACCTTGGAATTCCCATATTTCTTTCCTTCATGTGGATGATGTTTACGTTTACTTACTCCGTAGCCCAGCCACTTCAAGAATTTCTCGAGTCTGGATTTGATTTTTTGGCTTCCTACATTTCCGGTTTTGATGGCTGGTTTTTTTCAATGCTCGGAGATGGTGTTATTGCTGGAGTTGGGAACGTTCTGTCCTTCGTGCCAAATATTGCCTTTCTGTTCCTTTTCCTTTCCATCCTCGAGCTCAGCGGTTATATACCCAGAGCCGTTTTTCTTGTTGACGGTTTTATGTCCAGATTCGGCTTGCACGGGAGATCAGTAATCCCCCTGATCATGGGGTTCGGCTGCAATGTACCTGCAATTCTTGCAACGAGGAGTATTGAGGACGAAAAAGTTAGAATCGCCACAGCTTTGATCAATCCGTTCATGTCCTGCTCCGCAAGACTTCCAATTTACGTACTTTTTGCCGGGTTGTTTTTCCCGAAGAACGGTAGCGTTGTGATCATGGCGCTTTATGTTATAGGTGTTCTCATAGCCCTAATTTCTGCCTTTATTATGAGAAACACCCTGCTCAGGGGAGAGAGCGAATTTATCATGGAACTACCGCCTTACATGATTCCCAATCCAAAAGAACTCTGGCTTATGACCTGGTCAAGGACGAAACACTTCATCCAGAAGGCAGGAACGGTGATTCTGGTTATGTCAATCGTAGTGTGGTACATCACAACCTATCCGGGAGGAAGTATTGAGGAAAGTTACGCCGCAATGCTCGGCAAGGCTATTCAGCCACTTTTCTATCCAATGGGCTGGAGCTGGGAGCTTGTTCTGGCATTGATATCAGGATTTGTGGCAAAAGAGGTTGTGGTGGCAACGATTGGAGTGTTGAACATCGATATTACAGCAATCATGGCTCCGCATCAGGCATTTGCATACATGCTTTTCACACTCCTCTACATGCC
>CAZZLE010000068.1:0-7795 GCA_964654595.1 uncultured archaeon
TATGGGTTTTGACTTAAATAAGATTGTTTTGTCTCTGCATTTGAATGCAGGCAGCGTAGATTTTGGCTTAACCGAAAGTCAGAACTGATCAAAACCGCAAAAGCTTGATATGCAACATTAGATTCGCATGCAAATTCAGGAATTCTGCGATGATTCAGGATAGAGTGAACAATTTCAGTGGAGCTCGGGGCTGTGGGAAATTTCTTCAGAAACCACATCAATGCAGAAAAACATTAAAATAATAATACAAAAAATCGGGTATGAGAGAAGAAAGATACCGGGAAAAAATCGAGTACATCATCGAGGCTCTGAGCGAAATTCCACCAAACCCGGAAAAACCAATAGAGATCAGCGGAACGTTCTACAATCTTCTCACAGCAATAGAGTCTGCCATGGATATTTCCGCCATGCTTGTGAAGGATTTTGGAAAAAGGGTGGAGGATGATTACGGAAATATAGAGACACTTCAGGAAATTGGTATTATTGACGAAAAACTCGCTGAAAAACTGAAAATGTGCAATGGATTGAGAAACTGGCTTGTTCACAGATACAACAGAGTTGACAGGCAGCTCGTTCTAAATTCAGTGGAAGAGGTGAAGGAAATTCTGATCGAGTTTATAAAGAGGGTGGAAGATGTTTTGGAGAAAGCCAAGCCTTGAGGAGATAAAAGAAGATTTGAAAGCAATTTCGGATTTTGAAGCTGTTATTTTCGGCTCTTACGTCACGGGAGAGTTTCGAGAGGGATCTGACATTGACGTTGCGGTGATTACGAGGATGAAGGACAGGAGCAAAAATATGGAGATTCAGAAGAAACTGTTCAGTCTTGCCAGATCCCCATACGACCTGAGAGTTTTTGAGCTGTTGCCCATTAAAATAAAAGCCTCAGTTATGGATGATTACACTGTTCTGTTCGGGGATGAGCTTGAGATATCTGAATATTTCTACCAGTGGAGAAAAATGTGGGAGGATGTGAAGCACAGAATAAGCTACCACGAAACTGTGGAGGAAAAACTTAAGGCTGTTGAAAGGGGGAGGAGGTTGAGGGAGATTTTGAAATCCGGTTAGGGATTTTCCAGTTTTTGTTTTTGTGATTTTGGTTTTGATAAACTTCAAAACGAAGGGAAGCTGCCAGCTTATCCAGATCCTCATTTCTCATTGCAGCAGGTGCTATGGAGGATAAAGGTTTTGTCCCAAAATTTTTAACCTTTAAAAAGATTTTGGAATATGCAGGAAGTTCTCGAAGCTGCGGAGAAAATCAGGAGTATGGAGGTGAGGGGAGCGGCAAGAATTGCCAGATTCGCAGCAGAAACTCTAATGAGGTTTGCTGGAAAAGCTTCTGCCGAGAATTTTGATGAGGAAATGAAGTGGGCTGCTGAAACACTTCTCAACACGCGTCCAACGGCGGTAAGCCTTTACAATGCCATAAATTACGTGATGCGTTACAGCGGTGAAAGTGCTGAGGAGAAGAGGCAGAGTGTTGTAAGGAGAGCAAAGGAGTTCATTAACTGGGTTGAGACCGCGCAGAAAAAAATTGGTGAGATCGGGGAGAAAAGGATAAAGGATGGTTACACGATTATGACCCACTGCAACTCCTCGGCTGCAATAGCGGTGATAAAGAGGGCGCATGAAAATGGGAAGAGGGTGGAGGTTATTGCGACCGAGTCAAGGCCAAGGTGGCAGGGGCATTTAACGGCAAGGCAGTTAAGGGAGGCAGGGATTGATGTAACTCTGATTGTTGATTCTGCGGTGAGATACTTCATAAACGAAGTGGACTGTGTTGTTGTTGGAGCTGACACGGTAACTGCCAACGGTGCTTTGATAAACAAAATTGGAACTTCTCAGATAGCCCTTGCAGCAAAGGAGGCAAGGGTGCCGTTTATGGTGGCTGCTGAAACGTACAAGTTCAGTCCAAAAACGCTTTTCGGGGAGCTTGTTATTATTGAGGAGAGGGATGCAGGCGAGGTCGCTCCTGAGGAACTGCTGAAGCTTGGGGTGAAGGTGAGGAACCCTGCCTTTGATGTTACTCCGAGGGACTACATTGACGTAATAATTACGGAAATCGGTGCAATCCCACCGGAGATGGCCTACATAGTGATAACGGAAAGGCTGGGTTATGCTGGAATAGAGGAGGAGGAAATAGCGCTGAATTCCAGGCACTTCGATTAGGTTTGGCGAAAAATTTATGATTCCGCCACAGATTTTCTGTGTGAAACTGCGTGCACTGGTTGAGGTAACAAAGCCGAAGCAAACATTCCTTCTCATGATCACTTTCTTAGTTTCGTATATCGTTGCCCGCGGTGATGTGGATTTCCGTTTCTTTATTGCAGCCCTGTCAATGTGGCTGGCAATTTCCGGAACCACGGCAATCAACATGTGGCTTGACAGGGACATTGATGCCATAATGCCCAGAACGAGGAAAAGACCTGTTCCAGCAGGAATTTTGAAGCCTGAGGAGTGTGCTGTCTTCGGTGCAGGGATTTTTGCTGCCGGCCAGATACTTGGATTCCTTGTAAGCTTCGAATTTGCTGCGGTAATTTTTCTTGGTCTTTTCTTTGACATTGTAGTTTACACAGTCCTTTTAAAGAGAAGAAGCCCCTACTCCATAGTTCTTGGTGGTTTTGCCGGTGCAATGCCGGCTCTGGCAGGATGGGTTGCGGTGCAGGGCTTCACCCTGCCCGGATTCATAATTGCCGCAATTGTTCTTCTCTGGATTCCCTCCCACATCTGGTACATTTCAATGCACTACGAGGATGATTACAGGCTTGCAGGCATACCAATGTATCCTCTGGTGGTGGGAATGGAGAGGGCTTCATGGATGATAGTTTTTGCCACCGCCGCAATGCTTGTGCTGGCTGCAAGCCTCTACGTCCTTCTCCCTCTTGGAGTTTTCTATCTGATCATTTCCACCTCTGCTGTTGCATTTTTCCTTTTAAAGGCGATAAAGTTTGCCATTTCTCCTGACAGAGTTAAGGCAAGGAAAATGTACAAGCTCGCAAGCATGACCCTCGGCCTTGTATACCTTTCACTGCTTCTGGGCGTATTTTTATAAACAAGCCCCGCTTACCTTAGCTGATGTGGAGCATTCTTAAGGCGGTTCGTGAAAATCCGGAAATTCTATACGAGTCTCAAAGAAGAAGGGGCTTGAGTTCTGAAATTGTTGATAGAGCAATAGAACTTGACAGAAAGTGGAGAGAAAAACTCAGAGAAGTCAATCAGCTCAGAAAGCGGAGAAATGAGCTTTCAAGAGCTGTAAAGGAGGCGAGGGGTGAGGATAAGGCGAGGATTATAGAGGAGGCAAAAGCTGTTTCGGAAGAGGTCAAAACGGCAGAAGAGGAGCTTAAGAAGCTCGAAGCTGAACTTGAGGAGGTTCTGCTTTCCATTCCAAACATAGTTCATGAAACCGTTCCGGTAGGGAAGGACGACACGGAGAACGTGCCGGTAAGGTACTGGGGGAAGGCGAAAGTCTACTTTGAGGATGTAGATTCATTTGTCGAGATGACAGGTGGTATGGCTGAGTACGAGGTGACAGATGTAAAGCCTGTTGGCCACGCTGATGCTGTAGAAATCTTCGGCTGGGCGGACCTTGAGAGGGCTGCAAAGGTTGCCGGAGCAAGATTTTACTATCTGCTTAACGATCTTGTCTGGCTTGACTTTGCCCTGACGTTATACGCTCTGGACTTCCTTAAAAAAGAGGGATTTACATTAGTCTCTCCACCATACATGATGCGGGGGGAGGCTTACAGCGGAGTCACAGCTTTCAGCGATTTTGAGGAGGTTATATACAAGGTTGAGGACGAGGATCTCTATCTCATAGCGACGAGTGAGCACCCCATTGCTGCCATGCACATGAAAGAAGTTCTGGAGGAACGAGAGTTACCTCTGCTCTACGCTGGTGTCTCACCATGCTTCAGAAAGGAGGCGGGGGCGCATGGAAAGGATACGAAGGGAATATTCAGAGTCCATCAGTTCAACAAGGTCGAGCAGTTTGTTTTCTGCCTGCCTGAACAAAGCTGGGAATGGCATGAAAAGCTTCTGGAGAATGTGGAGAAGCTGTGGCAGGGACTGGAAATTCCCTACAGAATAGTGAACATCTGCACCGGAGATCTGGGGATAGTTGCTTCCAAAAAATACGACCTTGAGGCATGGATGCCGGCTCAGGGCAGATACAGGGAGATGGTTTCCTGCAGCAACTGCACAGACTGGCAGAGTTACAGGCTGGACATAAGGTTTGCAGAGGAGAGGGGCAAACCAAGCAAGGGATTTGTCCACACTCTGAACTCGACAGCGATTGCCACCACAAGGGCAATAACAGCCATAATCGAGAACTTCCAGCAGGAAGATGGAAGGGTTGAGATTCCGAAAGTGCTGAAAAAGTACCTCGAACCAGTTGAATCCGCACCCAAGGACTTCATTCTTCCGGCAGGAACTTAGAGCCTTAAGAACTTCTCGAAGGGCGTGAGAACCTCACAATCCTTTTCCCTCACCACAACAGTATCCTCAACCCTCACCCCTCCAATTTCGGAGTAGTACAATCCCGGCTCAACCGTAACAACCATACCCTTTTTCAGCTCAACACTCAGCTCACCTATCCTCGGCTCCTCGTGTACTTCGAGCCCTATTCCATGGCCGGTGGAATGGATGAATCCCTCACCCTTCTCTGTCTTGAAGCCGTAGCCGTTGAGCACGTCCTTTACTCTCTGATGAACATCTCTTGCGTCAACCCCATCCCTTATCATCCCAACTGCATTTTCCTGTGCATCAACCACAGCCTCGTACATCTCCTCCAGCTCGGGGTTTTTTCCCAGAAAAATTGTTCTCGTAAAGTCGGAGTGGTAAAGGTGGTCGACACTTCTCGGGAATATATCAAGAACCACGTGGTTCTCTATTCTGCCCCTTCCGATCTCGTGTGGATCAGACGAAGCTTTTCCGGATGAAGCTATGGTATTCTCCGCCAGATAGCCTTCAGAGAAAAGTTTAAGCTCAACAGCCCTCCTGAGTTCTTCGCAGGTTTTAAAGTTGAAGTTTTCCACAACCCATTTGACACATCTCAGAACTGCATTGCTCGTATCCCTGATTTTCTCAATTTCTGAAGAGCTTTTAATCATTCTCAGCTGTGTAAAAGGGTTTTTCACCACCTCAACCTGAAAGTGCTTCATGAGCTCGAAGGATATGTATGTCGGTAGCTCTTCTGGAAGAAGCAGCTTCCTGCACCTCCCCTCCTTCAAAACCGAAACTAAGATGTCGAGATAAGCTTTCTTGGCATCCTTAATTTCCTTTAATCTCTCCATGTATCCAAGGTCGTTGAGTGAAACAACTTCCTTAACCCTGCTCTCCCTCTCCGCTCTCCTCTTTTCCATTTCAGGCACAAGAAGAATATCTGAACCGTCAATTCCTGCGATGTATGTTATCGGGTCGCTGGTTTTGAACTTTGTTGCGTAGTAGAAATTGGCATTTTTACTCGAACCGTGGAGGATTATGAAGTCAGCGTCGTGTTCTCTGAGAAATTTGGCAATCATAAAGAGAAGTGCAGACACTGTATTAAAAATTTTGACAGCCCGAATTCCGTAATGGAAATTTCAGAACAAACCAAAATTTTCTTATACTCATCATTAGGTTGAGAATCAATAAATAGGAGAGGGTGATTCGGATGAGTGAGGCGTATAACTACCAGCTGTTGTTAAAGCACATTCTTGAGAGCGGTGTAACGTATGCACCGAAGCAGGAGATCGTTTACAGAGACCTCAGGAGGTTCACGTACAGGGATATATACGAGAGAGTTCACAGGCTTGCAAGTGCCCTTGAGGAGCTTGGTGTAAAGAAGGGGACGAGAGTTGCGGTTCTTGACTGGGACACAAACCGCTATCTCGAGTGCTTCTTTGCCATTCCCATGATGGGGGCTGTTTTGCACACGGTGAATGTAAGGTTAAGCCCTGAAGATATCCTCTACACCATGCAGCATGCAGAGGATGAGGTAGTTCTTGTATACAAGGACTTTGTTCCGCTTATCGAGTCAATTTCAGACAAGCTTGAAACGGTTAAGAAATACGTCGTTATGACCGATGACACAATGCCTGAAACGAAGCTCACTGACATAGAGTATGAGGAGATGCTGAAAAAGGCAAGCCCGAACTATGACTTTCCGGACTTTGATGAGAACACAATGGCCACGCTGAGCTACACCACCGGAACAACAGGAAGGCCGAAGGGTGTTTGGTTCACACACAGAAAGCTCTTCCTCCACACACTCGCCGGATGCATAGCGATGACAGGCTACAGGTCGGAACTCAGACTGAAGGAAGACAAAGTTGTTTACATGCCCCTCACGCCGATGTTCCACGTTCACGCCTGGGGAGTTCCTTACATGATGTGGTTGCTTGGTCACAAACACGTTTATCCGGGTAGATATGAACCGCAGATGATTGTTAAGCTCGTTTTGAGTGAGGGTGTAACGTATTCACACTGCGTACCAACCATTCTCCAGATGATAGTCGACAACCTGCCTGAGGGCTTCAAGTTCCCCGGCTGGAAGATGATAATTGGTGGTGCGAAGCTGCCAAAGGGTCTGGCTTTGAGGGCAAGGGAGAAGGGGATCTATACCATGGCCGGTTACGGAATGTCGGAAACCTGCCCTGTTTTGACAGGAGGCTTCCTGAAACCGCATCTGCTTGATGTTGATGAGGAAACTAAGATTGAACTTTCGATAAAGACCGGCACACCTTTCCCGCTGGTTTATGTTAGAGTTGTACACGAAGACTTTACCGATGTCAGACCTGACGAGCAGGACATGGGAGAGGTGGTTGTGAGGGCACCATGGCTTACTGACAGCTATCTTAAAGATCCGGACAAGACAAAGGAACTCTGGGAAGGAGGATGGCTGCACACCGGAGATATTGCCGTTATGGATGAGGAGGGATACATAACAGTTGTCGACAGACTGAAGGATGTTGTTAAGAGTGGAGGGGAGTGGATCTCGACTCTGACTCTCGAAAATCTCCTGAGCCTGCATCCAAAAGTGAGGGAGGTTGCGGTTATAGGTGTGCCGGATGAGAAATGGGGAGAGAGGCCGCTTGCAGTCATTGTTCCAATGCCCGGACAGGTACCAACACCAGAAGAGCTCAGGGAGCACCTGATGAAGTTCGTTGAGGAGGGTAAAATAACGAAGTGGGCAGTACCGGACAAATTTGAGATTGTAGAAGAAATTCCGAAAACGAGTGTTGGGAAGATAGACAAGAAAGTTCTGAAGCAGAAGTATTCCCGCTAAGCTTTCCATTTTTTTACAGTTCGAACCCGGCAATTCTTTCTGATTCTGACCACGAAATGTCGAGATTTCTGACAATTTCCACGATTCTTTCAATTTGCTCGAATATCTTACTTCTGACCTCCTCGTCTTCAATATAAATCTCAGTAAAACCCCTGATGGCTGCTAATGGATTTCTTATTCTGTCAACGAGGTAAGCTATTGTTTTTATGTTCTCAACGAGCCGTTTGAACATTTCTTCTCTCTTCTCCTCATCCTCCATCGATTTAAAGGCAAAGGCAATGTTATCTGTAAGTGTCCTTAGCAGAGGTTCCATTTCCTCATCCATGACTTTCACACAAAGAAAACCATACGTTTTTTCACCATACCTGATTTCCAGACATTCTCCCTCAACAGGTTTTTCCACAATTTTCGCCGAGTAGTCTGACAGTATCTCCTCTATTCTTTTAACCAGTTCTTCGCGGTCGCGAATTCTGACTATTGATTCATTGACTTCCAGCAATTCCCTTAACAGCTTGTTCAGCCTTCTGAGTTCGG
>CAZZLE010000069.1:0-15832 GCA_964654595.1 uncultured archaeon
GAGAAGTGAGGAGGTGGCAGAGTGCACAGCAGGTTTGTCAGGGTTAAATGTCCGGACTGCGATCACGAGCAGATAATTTTTGATCACCCCTCGACAGTTGTGAAGTGCATAATCTGCGGGAGAACAATTGCAGAACCTACCGGCGGAAAGGGCAGGATAAAGGCAGAAATTTTGGAAGCTGTTGACAGGGTTGTATCAATTAATTAAAGCCAGAACTCCGGCTATCAGTTTCACCAGCACTTCCACTTCTTTAAAGCCCAGGAGCAGCCAGAGATTGTGGACTGAACACACTCCAAGAAAGGCTGTAGAAACTGTCACACCAGCAAGAAGTCCCGCATAAACTCCTTTTTTGATCGGGAAGCTGGAATTTTGAACTGAATGAGTGAGAGCGAAAATGGTGGCCAAAATTGCAACTTTGAGAAGAAGAAACGATGCTGGCGTTAAGGAAGAGACGAATTCGTTAAGCTCCTGAAATCCCATTTCAATGCCTTTTATCGTGGTGAGGTAGTCTGTCAGGTTCACAATTGCAAAGGTTGTTAGCAGCATTCGGTTTTTCTCCATGCTTACAATATTGCAATTACAATATAACAAGTTTTCTCCAAAAGTTAAAAGCTTTATAGACCACGCCAGTTGAAATTGATGATGGAGATTGCGGTTCTGCTACTGGCTATCATTCTCGATTTTACCATAGGAGAACCACCCTTACTGCTGCATCCGGTTGTCTGGTTTGGCAGACTCATCTCATTTTTTGAAAAATTAAAGTTCGACAGAAGATGGAAAGAAATTCTTTATGGAGCCTTTTGCTGCTTATCAGTAGTATCACTTGCTCTTTTTCTCGCCTTAATTCCTCTCCCTTATCCTTTAAGTTTTTTCTGGTCAGTTTACCTGCTATTCTCTGCCGTTTCAATCAGGAGCATGGTTGATCATGCAAAAATGTGCATAAAAAACGGTATTGACAGAAAAGCTGTTCAGATGATTGTGAGCAGAAATACAGAAGAGCTGAGTGAGGATCAGCTTTGCTCTGCTGTCATTGAGTCCGTTGCGGAAAACTATGTTGACGGGGTGTTTGCACCTCTATTCTACTTCTCAATTTTTGGAGTTGCCGGAGCTGTCGTTTACAGAGCTGTAAATACATGCGATGCAATGATTGGCTACAGGAAGGGTAGATATGAGGCTTTTGGAAAGTTTGCTGCCAGATTGGATGATCTGCTCAACTATGTTCCATCAAGGCTTTCGCTGATCTTCTTTGAGTTTTTGAAGAGAGGATCAATTGTTTACGGTTTAAAGAACAACGTGAAGCTAAACGGCTGTGCCATTTCTGCCATTTCTTACGTTCTCGGGGTTAAGCTTGAAAAGCCGGGTTATTACTCACTGCCGGGCAAAATTCCGGATGTGAAGGATGTGGAGAGAGCATTAGGCGTCTTCATCAAGCTCTCTCTGCTCGCTGTAATTTTCACGGCAATCATCACCGCAATCAGGTTAGTGTTATTAACAAAGCTGCAGCTCTGAAACCAATGAACTGCACACGCTGTAATGGCAGGGGGTATGTTGAGATCGAGAAAGAGTGTGAGATTTGCGGTGGAAGTGGTAGAGCAAAGAGCTTTGACCCGAAGATAACCGCTGAGCTATCTGATGAGCAGATAAAGATGTTCATGAACGGTGTTTGTGGAGTATGCAGGGGAACGGGAAGGGTAAAAATCGTTGATGTTTGCAAGGAATGCAAAGGAACAGGAAAGGCTGGAAGATGCAAGATTTGCGGAGAGAGGGTTGTTGGCGATCACGAACTTTGCAGCAGATGCAGAAGACAGCCGCACGCCTACAGACTGAAAAACAGCTGTGGAATTGAAGATGTGAGGATAAACAGGGTTTACATTGGTACGGTTTCGGCAGTTACGGATATAGGTGTGTTTGTCAACCTAAACAAGAGGTTGAGGGGACTGATCCACAGAAAGAACATGGGAAACAGCAGATTTTCTGAAAACGAGGAGATACTTGTTCAGGTGAGTGGGATAGGTCTCAGCGGGGAGATCGATCTAAAGCCGGTTAAAATGGAAGATTACAGGATAGTGGAGGTATCAAAAGAAGTCGAGAGAGTAGAGATTTCTGAGCTTGTGAGATATACAGGAAAGATGGTTGAGGTCAGGGGGCTGGTTACACACATTAAGGTCACTGGAGGGCCGACGATTTTCACACTGCTTGATGGTAAGGCAAGCATACAGGCGGCTGCCTTTGAAGGGGGTGAGAGAGCGTATCCAGAGGTTGCAGTTGATGATGTGGTAAGGGTAACAGGAATTGTCAAGAAGAGGGACACCAAGGTTCAGATTGAAATTCTTGAGATGGAGAAGCTTCTGGGAGAAGAGGCCTATGAAATAAGAAAGAGAGTTGAGGCTGAAATTGAAAAGGCATGCGAACCTGACTTCAAGGGTTTCCTGATCAGGAGCGAGGTTCTTGAAGCGCTGAAAGATGACATGCTGAGTGTTGCAAAGGAACTTAAGAAAGCCATCTACCAGTCAAGGCCCGTGATAATCAGGCATCACTGGGATGCTGATGGCACATGCGGAGGAGTGGCTCTGGAGAGAGCCCTTATCGACCTGGTTGAGAGAGTGCACTCAGACAGCGAGGCGAAGTACTACTTGATTAAGAGGAGAGTTTCAAGGGCTCCATTTTACGAGCTTGAGGATGTTGTCAGGGATCTCGACGAGAGCCTTGAGGATATGGAGAGGTACGGGGACAAGATTCCCCTTGTTGTTCTCGTTGATAACGGCTCCGGACTTGAGGATTTACCGGCAGTAAAGCAGCTTCTGATTTTTGGGGCAGATGTGATCACAATAGACCATCACTATCCGGATAAAGAAATAGACAGTTACCTCCTTTACCACGTCAACCCCTACAGAGTTGGCGGTGACAGCAACTACACCTCGGGAGTTCTCTGCGTTGAGATAGCGAGGATGATTTCTGATCTTGATATGAAGCACCTCGCTGCAATTTCAGTTGTTGGTGACAGGGCTGAGGGGGAGGTGGAGAAGTACATAGAGCTTTCAGGAAAAAGCAGAGAGGAGCTTGCTGACATTGCACTTGCCGTGGAATATGAAGGATTTTACCTGAGGTTCAGGTCGGCAAGTCAGATCATGCATGAGATTCTCGGTTTTGGCAGACAGGACAGGCAGGCTAAGATGGTGAGAATACTCTCCGATTACGCAAAGGAGGCAATAGAGGAGCAGGTAAGGACTGCTATGGATGGTGTGAAGGTGCAGATCCTGCCGAACGGGATTGCGCTGGCAGCTCTGGATGTTGAGAACTACGCAAAGAAGTTTGTCTTTCCGCCTCCTGGAAAGCTTACGGGTGAAGTGCATGACAGACTAAAGCAGAAGTATGACAGGATAGTCACGATCGGCTACGGACCCGACTTTGCGGTAATAAGGAGCGAAGGGGTTGAGCTGGATATACCAAGGATTGTCAGAGAATTGAGAGAAGAAATCAACGCTGGCGTTGATGGTGGCGGGCATCTTGTTGTCGGGTCAGTAAAGTTCATTCAGGCGAAAAGAAAGGACGTTCTTGCGAGGTTAGCGGCGAAGATCAGTAATTTAACCTGACATTTTTGTTGACTTTCAACTGTCTCACAGCATCAAAAAGAAAAGTTTAAATAATGCCATTGTCACGCAAAAGCATGAGGTTGAGATGGCACACCGTAATTTTAATTCTAATTATTCTTGCAGGGGCTTCGGCATCGGCAGTCTACTTCTCATTGAAAGTTAGCGTGAATGTGATTGAAAATGAAATCTCTCTATCGCCTTCAAGCTTCAGTATCAACATCGCCAAAGGAGCTCACTACGTAAGAAGTGTTAAGGTATATAACTCGGGCGGAGAGGCTGAAGTTTACTTCGAAGAAGTTATTGAAGGTCCTGACAGGAATGCTATCGAAGTCTCATTCCATACTGAAAGTGGAGATA
Source organism: uncultured archaeon (assembly GCA_964654595.1). GTDB lineage: Archaea > Halobacteriota > Archaeoglobi > Archaeoglobales > Archaeoglobaceae > Archaeoglobus. The sequence continues at coordinate 3,951 of CAZZLE010000069.1, forward strand.
GCATAACAACTTCAAAAAAGCTAAAACTACAACCCGGCACACCAGATAACCCTTCGGTAACTGTGGTTAACGTGCATATTGATGTCAAAAAGGATGCTCCTGATGGAAGCTACGGAATATACATTTACGCCAAAAGATGAAAAAACTTAAATTTTTCTGGGAAAGAAGACAGAAATGGCAAAAATTGCGGTGGTATCGATCGGAGGTGCTGGGACAAGTATAATGAGAGAGATGCTAGAAATAAACTCCGATTACGATCCTTACAACGTTAATGAAAGGGAAACGTTGAAGAAAACGAATTATTTCGCTTATGAGGAAATTGAGGCTCTTGCCGAAGAACTCTCAAACTACGAATGCGTTGTACTGATAGCGGGTCTTGGATCAAGAGGTGGAGATACTCTGGCAGAGCTGTATAAAATGCTGGAAGGTGTCAGAAAACTCTGCTTCTTGGTAACTCCATTCTACTTTGAGATTGACAGGTTAATGAGGTCAAGGGTGCAGCTGAGTAAAATCATGTCCGAAGAGTTTGAAGGGGCAGTTATAAGTTTAAATTCTCTCCTCCCAGAGATGGAGGAATCAGAACCTGACAGGACCAAACTTGAAAAACTCATTAGAAGATTTGATAGAGAGATGGCGGAGCTTGTTGTGGAAATGATGCAGGAGGTAAGGTAGGAAAAAGTTCTTGTTGCTTCTGGACTGCCGAGATTATCCTGATAATGTAACTCCGGAGATTCTGTCCTAAATTTTACATGGTAATCAAGCTTTTACCATATGATAAAGTTTATTTTCCTGAAACTTCATTTTGCTCGATGATTGATGAAAAAAATCTGAAGATTATGGAGGCCATAGCAAAGGGACTTTCTCTTGAAGAAATTGCTGAGTATGCGGGGGTGTCAAAGAAAACAGCGTACAACAGAATTAAGATGCTTGAAAACATGGGAGTGGTGAAGAAGATAAAGAAGACATGGGAAATAGACTACAAGAAAGCGGAGTGTGACACCATCGGAATTCTGCTTCTTGGTGTGCACAACGATTACGAGGGATTGAAGAAAATAACAGAAAGACTGGCCAGATTTGATTTCGTGGAGAAAATTTACAAGCTTGTCGGTTCAAATTACAACCTTCTGGTAGTTGTGAGGTACAAGAATTTGAAGGAGCTCGTTTCTGAAGGTGAGAAATTCTTAGAATGGCTGCAGAGAAGCGGGATTAAGATAGATTCCATGGCCCAGTTCGTTGGAGAAACTGTTAAAGACAGTCAGCGCACTATACTATCATAAATTGCAACATGGTTCCCATTTTTTTAAAAATAATTCCACATTGTTGAAATTGGCTCCGCAAAACTACACAAATTAGAAAGCCTTAAATAAATCATTATTTTAATGGAATTATGAGGGTTCTTGTTGTTGGTGCAGGCACCATGGGGCATGGAATTGCTGAAGTATGTGCTTTAGCCGGAAATGACGTAATTCTGTGCGATGTGAACGAGAACATACTGAAAAATGCCCTATCGAGGATTGAATGGAGTGTCAGAAAGCTTGAGCAGAAGGGGAGAATTAAAGGCGCAGATGAAATTTTGAAGAGACTGAAAACCACAACGGATTTAACTGAAGCAGCAAAAGAGGCTGATTTTGTCATAGAAGCTGTTGTTGAGAAAACAGAAATAAAAAAAGAAGTTTTCAAAACACTGGATGAGAACTGCAGGGAAGAGGTAATTCTTGCCACAAACACATCCACCATTCCGATAACAGACATAGCGAGCGCAACTAAAAGGAAAGACAAGGTTGTTGGACTGCATTTCTTCAACCCTCCCACTCTCATTAAGCTCGTCGAAATAATCAGGGGAAAGGAGACTGGTGACGAAACTGTCAGGAAAACGATTGATTTCGCAAAATCTATTGGAATGGATTACGTGCTGGTAGAGAGGGATGTTCCGGGATTCTTGATTAACAGGATCAACATAAGGGTGTTTGTTGAGGCAATAAGGCTGCTTGAGGAGGGTTTCAGGCCAGAAGAAATTGACGCGGCAGTAAGATACAGGGCAGGATTGCCTATGGGTCTGTTTGAGGTCGTGGATTTCAGTGGAGTTGACACCGTTTACAACGTTCTCAACGAGGTCAGGAAGAGGGGCTTTGAGGTTGAAGTGCCAGAACTTCTGGAAAGAATGGTTTCAGAGGGAAGATTGGGGATGAAAACAGGAAAGGGTTTCTACGAGTACAGTGGATTCTATGCGAGGGCAAAAATTTCAAAAGACCTTGCATATAGCGTAAACCCGATAAATCTGCTCGCTCCTGGCATAAACGAGGCTGCATGGTTGATAAGAAACGGTATTGCTACAAGAGAAGATATTGACAAGGCGACGGTTAAGGGGATGGGTTACCCTAAGGGAATTCTGGACTTTGCAGACAGCTACGGTATAGACAAAGTTGTTGCAGTTCTGGAAACAAGGAAGGGAAGAACTGGCTTGAAAGAGTACGAACCCGATGAACTTCTGAAAGAGCTCAGAAAAGCGGGAAAGCTGGGGAAGAAAACAGGTGAAGGATTTTACAAGTGGAATTATGAGTTTGAGGAGTTTGGACCCGTTAAGTACGAGAAGAGACACAACTATGCGGTTATTACGATGAACAGACCTGAAAAGCTGAATGCTTTGAATGAAGAAATGTGGACTGGGTTAACAAACGCATTCAGGAAGGCCAGACTTGACAGGGATGTGAGAGCTGTGATTATAACTGGAGAAGGAAGAGCTTTCTGTGCTGGAGATGACATAGCGGTGATGGGTTCATGGAAGAACTTCAGAGATGGGGTTGAGTTTTTTGAGAATGTTGCAATGCCTTTGATCTCTGAACTTGCCGACTACGATAAACCCGTTATCTCACTCGTAAACGGAAACGCATTTGGAGGTGGAATGGAACTCAACATGTTCTTTGATATTGTCATTGCAAGTGAAGATGCAAGCTTTGCCATCCCTGAGGGGCTGATTGGTGCGATTCCACCGCTCGCCTCATCATTTGGTTATGCTGTTTTCGGCAGGAAAATGGCTTACTACGCATTAACTGGTGAGAGCATGGATGCAAATGAAGCCAGAGAATTTGGAATTGTTGATTTGGTTGTTCCAAAGCACTGCCTGGAGGATGCTGGAATAGAGCATGTTGATAAGGTCTGCAGAGTTGCTCCTCTGGCTGCTCAGTCAATAAAGAGGTCAATGAATGCTGTAAGGAAGCTATTCAGAAACGCAATCGAACTGGCAGGAAAGGAAATCGAGCTGCTAATTCCAACAGAGGATTTTGCAGAGGGTATGGCAGCCTTCGTGGAGAAGAGAAGACCTCAGTGGAAGGGTAGATAAACTGCCTTGCTTTTATAATTTTTTGCAGCTCTCTATCATTAAAAGGCAAATCCAAAGAAAGCCAAACGCCGGGGGTGGGATTTGAACCCACGCGGGCGAATGCCCACACGCTCTCCAGGCGTGCGCCTTACCGCTCGGCAACCCCGGCCTGAGTGGCTTTTGTGGACTCTGAATTTAACGTTTTGGATTCTGAATTTTTGCTTTTATATGTTCTTTTCCATAACCAAATACTCCGGATCTCTGCCTACAACTTCAAAACCGAGACGTTTGTAAGTTTCAATAGCTTTTCTGTTGGTTCTCTCCGTTATAGCCCTCAACCTCTTTATTCCTCTATTCTTTAAGAATTTTGAAGCAAATCTTATTAGTTCAGACCCTACCCCTTTATTTTCATAATCCTGATGAATGAATATCGCAAACTCCGCATCCTCTCCTGAGGGAACTGCTGCTATATGCCCTACAACCCTCTCGCCATGCTTTGCAATAAATCCATAACCGTTACTGTGCAGTCCATCAATCCACATCTCAATTCCCTTTCTGCTCAGCGGTGGAAGTCCACAGCATCTTCTTTCAGGACTGTAATCCTCATACATTTTTATCAGGTTCTCCCTTTCTTCTGGAACGAAAATTGAGACGAATATTATCTCTCCTGCTTTGTCCTCATAAAACTCGGAGTAATTATTTTCATCGCCCATGAGTGAATTTGGAAATAAAATATTAAAGCTTTTTGAGTTTGCAAAATGACCTATTCCAGAAATTTCTGGTATAACCTTATTAACCCAACCAACCTTCTTTACCCAATGACAGTTAGAAGTCTTCTGGTTGAGGTTTCAAGGGCAGCAGATGTTGCTGCCAGCAACCGGCACAGGTTTATGGTTATTCTGTGCTCTAAAAAGCTTGATGAAAGAGTTGTTAAGCTTGCAAAGAGGATTTACAAACACCACAGAAGGAAGATGAGTGATGAGAAGCTTCTTATTGCGGGGAGGAGCGATTTTCTCGAAATTACCAGAAAGTATTTCGATGGAGAGTTTCTGCACTACAAGGACTCGCTAAAAGTTTTAGGCCAGACCTACTCATCCCTGCTCATAGATTTTACCGAGGGGTTTCATCCAAACGATCTCGGAATAATAGTTGAAACAATTAAGGAGGGAGGATTAATCATCGCCTTTTCCCCTCCACTCGATGCCTGGGAGAACTTGAAGAGCAGGTGGCATGAGGATCTTGTTTCAGAGCCCTATACCGTAGAAGATGTCACCGGACGGTTCTTTGCGAGGTTCATGAGGAGAACGATGCAGGCAGAGGGTATTATAATATTCGATGCAGATAAAAGAGAGATATTAAAACACTACGAGTTTGAGCCAAGAGAAATATCGAGGGAAGAAATTGTAATACCGGAGGAGATTGAGATCAAGAGGAAACTCTACAAGCTCTGTGCAACGCAGGATCAGGTTAGAGTTTTGCAGCTTTTTGAGCGTTTCTTTGAAAGAGAGAGGGAGAGAAAGGCAGTTGTAATCACTGCAGACAGAGGAAGGGGAAAAACGGCAATTCTCGGCATCGCAACACCCTACATCATTTCAAGGATGGAAAGGCTACTGAAAAGGCCGGTGAGAATTATGGTCGTTGCTCCAACTCCTCAGGCTGTTCAGACATACTTCAGGTTCCTTCTGAAAGCTATGGTGAGGCAGGGAATGACGAATTACTTCGCAAAGGAAAGCAATGGAATAATTACTGTGGTAAACAGCAAGTATGCGAGAATCGAGTACGTTGTGCCGAGAAGAGCCATGGTGGAGAAGGATATGGCAGATGTAATAATCGTGGATGAGGCTGCAGGCATTGATGTCCCGGTTTTGCTTAAAATTACTGAAGGAGTCAGGTACATGATATTCTCAACAACAATCCACGGATATGAAGGGACCGGGAGGGGATTCAGCATCAGATTTCTGAAAAGACTTGAGAGTGACGAGAGTGTGGAGATTGAAAAAATCCACATGGAGGAACCAATCAGATACGGTAAAGGAGACCCCATTGAGAAATGGCTCTACGATGTTCTACTGCTTGATGCGCAGCCTGCAGAACTTGATGATGAAGATATAGAGGCAATAAAACAGGGAAAGCTTGAGTTCAGAGAAATAAACAAAGATGAATTGGTAAACAATGAAAAGCTGTTAAGGGAGTTTTTTGGAATTTACGTGCTTGCTCACTACCGCAACCGTCCATCAGATCTTGCAATATTACTTGACATGCCAAACCACATTCCTTTTGTGGTTACAGTAAACAGCAAGCCGGTGTGTTCTCTTCACGTTGCTGTTGAGGGTAACCTTGATGATGAAACAATTGAAAAAATAAAGGAAGGTTACAAGCCGAAAGGACAGATAATTCCAGATCTGATTCTGAAGCACTACTGGGATTTTGACTTTCCAAGGATGATCGGGGCAAGAGTTGTGAGGATAGCAACCCACCCCTCAGTCATGAACATGGGAATAGGAAGCTTTGCCTTAGCCAGAATAGTTGAGTGGGCTACCGGAAAGGGCATGGACTGGGTTGGTTCGGGATTTGGTGTATCTCCAGAACTTCTTCGTTTCTGGGTGAGAAACAGCTTCACACCTGTCCACATCACGCCCCAGAGAAATGAAGTGAGCGGAGAGCACAGTTTAATAGTTCTCAGAGCTTTGAAATATGATGTTGAGAGTGTGGTTGAAGAGCTAAATTCAGAGTTCACCAGAAGACTGATTGAGTATCTTGCAGATGAGCTTTCTGACCTGGAGACAGAAACAGCAGTTCTGATTCTCAGGTCTCTCAGAAAGAGCTTCGAAATTCCTGCCCCAAGGTTTGGAAAGGTGGAAAGAAGGAGAATGAGCAAGTACTTTCAGGGTATGAGTTTGTACGAGTACGTTTCTGACATAATCAGACCTCTTGTCAGATACTACTTTTCGAGAACTGACAGGGAGGAGCTGGATGAAATTGAGGAGCTAATTCTGGTGGGGAAATGTCTGCAACTCAAACCCTGGACTGATCTGCCGGAAGAGGGTTATAAAAAGTACAGATTGTTGCTCAATGCGGTAAAGAAGGTCTGGAGATGGTACTATGGAGAGGATCAACTTTGATGCTGAGTTTGTTGAGAAAATTATTAATGGTGAGAAAATCACCACGGTCAGGAAGGGGATAAAGAGCTATCCTGTCGGAAGGATAGTTGAACTCACGTCAGACGGAGAGAGATTCGCCATTGCAAAGGTGAAAAAAGTTGTTGTAAAAAGAGTTAGGGAGCTAACAGATGAGGATGCCATTAGAGATGGATTCAAAAGCCGAAATGAGCTTATCTCAGCGTTAAAAAGAATATATGGAGACCTTAGAGATGATGAGTTCGTTACCGTTGTGCATTTTGAGGTTTCGAGGTAGTTGGCTGCAATTGTTTGGATTTTTCCAAATGCAAAATTAAATCAACCGCAGTGCAACAATAGGAACAATGGAAAAAAGCATTCAGGACACGATTCATGGTGTTATAAAGCTTGAGGACTGGATGGTTGAGATTGTCGACACTCCCCAGTTTCAGCGCCTCAGAAGAATCAAGCAGCTTGGATTTGCAAATCTCGTTTATCCCGGAGCGAATCACACGCGTTTCGAGCACAGCCTTGGTGTTATGCATGTCACAAGAATGCTTCAGAAGAGAATTGGCTTTGATGACGTTGTTGTTGCTGCTGCACTGCTCCATGATGTTGGTCATGCCCCCTTCTCTCATGGAAGCGAGGGGCTTCTGAAAAAATATGCTGGCTGCAACCACGAGAGCATTTCGAAAGTTGTAAGAGGAGAGCTTAAAGATGTGCTGAAAAGCCTCGGATTCAGAATTTCAGAGATTGAGGAAATTGTTACAGGGAGAAGAAAATCAGTCGTCAACGGAGAGATTGATGCGGACAGGATGGATTATCTGGTCAGAGACTCGCACTACACAGGAGTTGCATACGGCGTTTTCGACATATACAGGCTTACAGACAAGATAAAATTTGAAGATGGCATCATAATCGAGCAGGGCGGCGTTAAGGCTGCTGAAAGTCTCCTGATATCGAGATTCCTTATGTATCCCACCGTTTACTTCCACCATGTCTGCAGGATTGCGAGGAAGATGTATGAGAGGGCGATGGAGAGGATAATTGAGAGAGGTTTCGAAGCCGATAAACTTCTCACAATGGATGATACGGATGCGATCATGCTCCTCAAAGAGAAAGAGAAGGAAATATACGACAGATTGAACAACAGAAAACTGTTCAAAAGGGCTGTTTACGTTTCTCGAAGGTCTTTAGACTTCAGAGAGGTGATGAGAGTTAATGAAAGAAGGGCTGAGAGGGAGATTGCAGAAACGGCTGGTGTGGATGAGAAGTACGTTATCGTGGACATTCCTCCAGTTGAAGAGATGAGGGAGTCGGGTGTTATGGTTGAAACGGATGGGGAGCTTAAGCCTCTTGAAGACGTTTCCCCGCTTGTAAAGGCGCTGAAAGATGCTGTTGTCGAGAACTGGAGGCTTGGTGTTTACACCAAGAAGGAATTTGTAGACAGAGTAGGAAAGGTTGCTATGGATTACTTCGGCATTGACAGAATTGTCCAGAAATCCCTTGATGAAATATTTCCGCATTAGCAACCAGCTCTCTTAGAGAAATGGTAGCATAGCAAATTTTTTAACATTTCTGCCCCAACTTACTTCATGCGGGAACAGCCTTATTTTCCATACAAACCACCAGAGATGAAAGTCTTATACTTCCTCGCCTTCATATTTGGCCTCATTGCCGTGATCTCACTCTCCATCTACTACTACACAGAATTTTTGTGGTTTGATTCAGTTGGTTATGGAGACGTGTTTCTGACGTATCTCAAGTACTCCATCGCCTTCTTTTTCTTGGAGTTTCTGATTTTCTTCATTCCTCTGACGGTTTCCAACTTAGCCATAAGGAAGGTAACGCTTGAATTTCACGGTGAGCCATTAAAAATACCTCATCTTCTCGACTTTGTTATTGCGCTGTTTGCCGCACTCACCGTTAAAAACTACTGGATCAGCATGCTTTTCTACCTGAACTCCACAGATTTCGGAATTCCCGATCCAATTTTTGGCTTTGATGCTTCCTTCTACACCTTCCAGCTACCATTCCTTAAATTATTGCTCGGATCTCTGCTTGGTGCCGTGCTGATATCCTTAACAATCTCCGTTTTCGCATACATTTACGCCTTCAGGTGGGTCAAGAGCCTGGAAGAATTCTCGGAAATCTTTCCTGGAAGCGGGTTTGTTCATCTCTCAATTCTTGTTTTCACTTTATTTCTTTTCTCAGCCTCTCTGATATTCCTTTCCAGATTCGAAATTGTGTATTCGGAGCACGGCCTTATTAGTGGAGCAAGCTATGTGGAGGTTAACGTTCTATCACCATCGCTGACGATTCTTTCAGCAATAGTGCTGATCTCAGGGATTTTGGCTGGATACTTAATAGCAAAAAGGAATTTTGAGAGGGTACTTCAGATCACAGCTGTGCTTTTTGTTGTCGCGGTTCTGCTAACCTTCGTTGCTCCGTTCATTGTTCAGAAATTCATTGTAGAGCCATCCGAGCTGAGCTATGAGGAGAAGTATATTGCATACAGTATAAACTACACACTTTTCGCCTACAACCTTCATGATGTGAAGCTGCAGAAAGTTGACTACAGCAAGGTTTTAAACTACAGTGACATAATTGCAGCAAAGGAAACGATAGATAACATCAGAATCTGGGATCACAGGCCGATACTTGATGTTTTCAGGCAGCTGCAGCAAATCAGAACATACTACGTTATAAAAGATGTTGATGTTGACAGATACAGAATTGACAACAGCTACGTTCAGCTTATGCTCGCAGCAAGAGAGCTCTCAATAGAGAATCTGCCATCAAAAGCCCAGACATGGTTGAACAGGCATCTGATTTACACCCACGGTTACGGAATTGTCGCCTCGCCTGTTAACAAGATTTCCAAGGAGGGTTTACCGGAGTTTTACATCTACGACATACCACCTGAGGGTTTAATAAAAATCGAGAGGCCGGAGATTTACTACGGGGAGCTCACCAATGAGTATGTAGTTGTAAACACACTTCAGGAGGAATTCGACTATCCAAAAGGAGATTTGAACTTCTTTACCAGATACGCTGGAGATGGGGGAATAAAGCTTGATTACTTTAAGAGGGTGATGTTCTCCTTCAGGTTCGGGGATGTAAATCTGATTCTCAGCAACTACATCACCGATGAAAGCAGACTGATGATGCATCGAAACATAGTTGACAGGGTTTCGACAATAATGCCATTCTTTGTTTATGATGATGATCCCTACGTTGCGGTGATCAACGGTGAAATCTGGTGGATAATTGATGCATACTCCACACTGCAGAATTTCCCGTACTCAGCAAAGATTGGAGGTTTCAACTACATGCAGAATCCCGTTAAGGTTTTCATCAATGCCTACAACGGAAGTGTCAGGTTTTACGTTGTTCAGGAGGATGCCTACGTAAGGGTTCTCGAAAAAGCTCTGCCGGGGGTTTTTCTGAAAGAAATGCCAAAGGAGTTCAGGGAGCACATAAGGTATCCGAGGGATTACTTCAGGGTGCAGGCTCAGATTTACTCCACTTACCACATGAAGGATGTTACAGCCTTCTACAACAGAGAGGATGTATGGGCGGTTGCAAAGGAGAAGTACGAGAACAGCATAGTTGAAGTTGAGCCCTATTATGTTACTCTCGCCATAGAAGATGAGCCAGAATTCGTGCTGATTCTCCCCCTCACACCGATAAACAGGGATAACATGATTGCATGGATGGCTGCAAGATGTGATGAGAAGTATGGAGAGCTTATCATATACGAGTTTCCAAAGGGGGAGCTGATATATGGACCGATGCAGATTGAGGCAAGAATTGATCAGGATCCCGAATTATCCAAGCTCTTTACTCTCTGGAATCAGGCGGGTTCAAGAGTGATCAGAGGAAACCTGCTTGTAGTGCCTATAAATAATTCCGTGATTTACGTGGAGCCGGTTTATCTCAGAGGGGAGTCTGCAAAAATTCCAGAACTCAGGCTGGTTATTGTTGTTCAGGGTGATGATCTTGCAACCGGTACTAACCTCTACGAGGCTCTTGAGGTGCTTAAAGCAAGAAAGCCTGAAAAACCTGTGGAGACTGAGGAACAAAAGCTGGAAGTTCTGAAAGAGTACTACCGCAAGTTACTTGATGCGGCAAAGGTTGGGGACTGGGAAACATTTGGAGAGATGCTGAAAAAGATTGGAGAAGTGTTGGGATACGGGCAGGAATAAATTTTGCGGAAAACTTTATTAGCTTCTTGATATTTACTTACTTATGGAGTGGTACTGGACAGGTTTGCTGATAGTCGTGGTTCTCTTTCTCCTTTCAGCAATACGAATTGTTAAGGAGTATGAGAGAGGTGTCATATTCAGGCTTGGAAGGCTTGTTGGTGCGAGAGGGCCGGGACTTTTCTTCATAATACCAATACTCGAGAAGATGGTTGTCGTTGATTTGAGAACCATTACATACGATGTTCCATCTCAGGAGGTAGTGACCAAGGACAACGTAACGGTTAAGGTTAATGCGGTTGTTTACTACAGGGTTGTTGATCCTGCCAAGGCCATAACTGAGGTCTATGACTACCAGTATGCCACAGCACAGCTTGCCCAGACGACTTTAAGAAGCATAATAGGTCAGGCTGAGCTTGATGAAGTGCTCTCCGAGAGAGACAAGCTGAACGTGAAGTTGCAGCAAATAATCGATGAAGAGACGAATCCATGGGGTATTAAGGTTACCGCGGTTGAAATCAAGGATGTGGAGCTTCCAGAAGAAATGAGAAGAATAATGGCAATGCAGGCTGAAGCGGAGAGAGAAAGAAGATCCAAGATTATAAGGGCTGAAGGTGAGTATCAGGCTGCAATGAGGCTTAAAGAGGCTGCAGAAGTTCTCGCACAGAGTGAAGGTGCGCTTCTGCTGAGATACCTACAAACTCTGAATGAAATATCTGCAGAGAAAAACACAACTATAGTTGTGCCGGTTCCTGTGGAATTGCTGAAGTTCTATGTGGAAAAAGCTAAAAGTTAAAAGTCCTCTTTTACTTTATGAGAATAATTCCCTGCCCATCTTCCCCGCTGCTGGCCAGAAGGATTGCGGAGATTTCAGGGCTTGAAATTGGAAATGCGGTTTTCAGAAGATTTCCTGATGGAGAGCTTTATGTCAGAGTAACGGAGAGAGAGGGTGTGGTGGTTGGCAGCATAAATTCAAGCGATGATTTCATTGCTTTAATTTTCGCACTTGACGTGCTTGATAAAGCGAAGGCTGTGGTGCCTTACATGGGTTACGCGAGGCAGGATAAGGCGTTTCAGGAAGGGGAGGCGGTAAGCATAAAAATAATGGCGGAGATTCTGGAAAGCAAGGCAGAGGAAGTAATAACAGTTAACATTCACAGCATGGATGCTGCATCGTACTTCAAGAATCTCAAAAACCTTGATGCAATGCCTTTAATCGGGAAATACTTTGCAGATAAAGAT
>CAZZLE010000070.1:0-2891 GCA_964654595.1 uncultured archaeon
GTAAAGCGGTAGAATCATGAATGGCAGATAGTCGTAAACCATTCCTATGACAATAGCAGTGTATGTGAACATCAGTCCGAGAGGGGTAAGCAAGGCCATGATCGCGTACGTGCGGAGAAGAAAGCTTATCCAGAAGGGGAGAATAACGAGGATCAGCAGAAAATTCTTCCACTTCCCGGCCTTAAGGGCGATGTAATAGCTGACGGGATAGGCTAAGAGAAAGCACAAAAGTGTGGTGATGGAAGCAAGCGTTAGAGAGTTTATGAAAACTTTGATGTAAATGGGATCGAGTATTTCCGAGTAGTATTTCAGCGTGAAGCCCGGGAAGCCAAAGCTGTAGAGAATGACGATGAGAAAGGGGATGTAGAATAGAATTGTAAGGTAGATCAACGAAGGGAGTGCGAGAAATTGCCTCATGCCTCAAATACTATTGCATCTTCAGCTCTCCATCCGAGCTCAACGGTCTGATTCTCCTCAATACGAATATCAGAAGGTGTTATGCATTTGAGGCAAATTCCTTTTACTCTCGCTCTCAGCGAAAGAAAGCCGCCAAGGTAGGAAACTTCCTCGATCACCGCACTGTAGACGTTGTCGAGATTGGAGCAACCGAGCTTTATCTTCTCGGGACGAATTGCTACGAGCACCTTTTTTGCGCCGTTTAGCCCAGAAACCCTCATGTGGCCAATCTCGCTTATAAGACCCCCTTCGTGGACCTCTGCAGGTATGAAGTTCATCTCCCCGATGAACTCGGCAACGAACTTGGTTGCGGGTTTCTCGTAGATCTCCGATGGCGTCCCGACCTGTTCCACTCTTCCATGGTTGATCACCGCAATTCTGTCTGACATGATAAGGGCTTCCGACTGGTCGTGGGTAACGTAGACAAAGGTTGTCTTGACAGTTTTTTGAATCCTCTTGAGCTCCGACATCATGTGCTGCCTGAGCTTGAGATCAAGGGAACCAAGAGGTTCATCGAGTAAAAGCACCGACGGCTCAATTGCCAGAGCTCTTGCAATCGCAACTCTTTGCTGCTGCCCTCCAGAAAGCTGGTTTATCTTCCTCTTACCGAATTTTTCGGGATCGAGGTTAACGATCTCGAGACATTCCCTCACTTTTCTCCTTATCTCTTCTTCGGGAGATTTCCTGATTCTCAGGCCGTAGGCTACGTTATCAAATACGTTCAAATGAGGAAACAACGCGAGCTCCTGAAAAACCATGCCAACGTTTCTCTTGTATGGGGGAACAAAGGTCACATCTTCCCCCATAAGTCTGATAGTGCCCTTATCCGGGAAAAGCAGGCCGGCAATGAGTCTGAGGATGGTTGTTTTCCCTGATCCGCTTGGCCCGAGGATGGAGAAGAACTCTCCTCTGCGTATTTTGAGTCTTACATCACTCACTGCCTCAAAACTGGAGTAACTCTTGCAAACTCCATCGAGCTCGACTGCAAACTCTCCCATTAGGATTAGGTTAGCTTTTTAGTTTAAAAAATTTGCGGTTTCAGTTATTTTCAGTTTATTTCTTCTTTCTGCGATTATCGGCAGAATCAGGCTTTAAATATCTGTTGGAGCTGAATTTTGGCATTTTTGGATTAGAAGAACATCGTTCAGTCTGATTGCCAAAAAAATAAAGAGTAAATATAATATAAAAATTACTCGACCTTGAAAAGCCTTAAATCTGGACTTTCAAAAGTAATTTCTTTTTTGAAAGAAAATTTTAAGATTGGTCTAAAGAACTCGCAGCGTGAAATGGTTAACCTGTGCCGTGGCTTTGATCCTTGTAATTTTCCCCGTTTGTGCAGCAGAGGTACACATATTTATCGACAGGGAGAGTGTAAATCTCGGTGATAAGGTCAGATTTCAGGTTTATTTAGATGTAAATCGCTCGGTTGACATTGTCGTTGCTGGAGAGAAAGATGGTGAAATGTTATGCCACGTTGATGAAGGAGAAGACATTCGCAGTAAATGTGGAACTGAGTGGGTCTTCACAATTCCTGAAGACTGGGAGGAGGGGACATACCATTTGAAAGTCCTGATCAACGATATAAAGCCTGAAGAGCACTTTGAAAAATTCAGAGTTATCAGACCAAAAATAGCTAAATTTGAGCTGAAAGAGCTTGTTTACCAGAGCAGAACCGAGCTGGAGGTGCTGGTTGAGAGCGCCAGTCCAGCGAAGCTGAAACTGAGGCTTTACGGAAACAACGCAGAACTTTACTGGGAAAAAACTGCAGATTTTGAGGAGAAGGACAGCATCTATTCGGCAAAGTTTGACCTGAATCTGAGGGAGATGTATGAAAGAACTAAAGACTTAACCGGCACCATAAAACCCGGAAAGTACGTTCTTGACCTAAAACTTGAATACGGCGGAAAGGTGTGGGATTCAAAGAGGATAGCTGTCTCTATTGTTGAACCCGTAATTGAACTGACTGTTCCGGAAAAGATAGAAGCTGGAAAACCATTGGTCGTTAGCATCAGTTCAAACAGAATCGGTGAGGCAGAGTATGATGGGATACTGGTTGTTCTGGCTGGTAAAAACTTTTTGATGTACAAGAAGGCTTACCTTGACGAGAACGGAAAAGCAAAGGTGCAGTTCGAGACTGCCGGACTGCAGGAAGGCAAATACTCAATTTATGTGAGGGACACCTCCAAAACCTCTGCTCTGTCAGTTCCAGATCTGGCAAAGAATTACTACGACCTCCCTCCTGATAGCCGCCTTTCAAGACTAATTCAGGCTAATGAGGACGTTCTTCAGACAAGAGATATATGGATTGTGATAGAGGAAAAGAAAAGTGTTAAAATGTTCTTTCAGCCATCAAAAGTCGAAATTTTTAACGGAACTTCGTCGACATTCAGGATTCTCATTGAGGAATCTTTAAAGCTGTCATCCTACGAGTTCAT
>CAZZLE010000071.1:0-5130 GCA_964654595.1 uncultured archaeon
TGCTGGCGTGGGCAACGTATCTTATAAGCGTTGCATTAATTCCCAGATCTGTAAATGTCAGAAGAAGGAATGCAATGGACAAAGCCAAGGAGTATATTCCGAACATCTCTGGTTTTAAAGTTCTTGCAACGTATATCGTTACAATGACACCAACAGCATTTGCAATGAGTATGGACGAGCTGTTGTATATTACATTCCTGAACACCTTTCTTGCAAGCACACCGTAAGGTTGCAGGAGACGTTATAAAAATTAGTGGTTAAAACCGTATTAAACCAAAACATGTGGCAGAACAGCTTTCGGAAAACCTGAAGAGAACGAGAACCCCTCAGGAACAAAAAAATGAGAAAATCAATGATGGTGGAAAAGCACCAGAATTAGAAATAAGGATGAGTGGTTATTCTTAACAGGTATGCTTTTCCAGCTTGCCACTTCTATTGAGGCGATCGTGAAATTTTTGGAGGGAGCAGGCGGAGACATCAGGCTTTGCTTAACAGATCAACAGGAGGTTTGTAAGCAAGATTGAGAAAAGAGGTCTAATTGAAAAGGAAAAAGCTGGAAGGAACGTTTTGCTCGCCTGAATGAGCTTGGTGAGTTTTTTGCGCTGCTCGGTTAACGAATAGCTTTATCAGTATCTCTTCAGGTCTTTCTGCCACAACATCAGCCTCTTCCCTACCCTCTCTGCATTCAAAGAAGTTTCTATCTCCGTATGCTGCGTAAACTGTAAGCATTCCAAGCCTTTTTCCTGCCTCGATGTCTCTTCTCAGGCTATCCCCCACAATAGCAGCCTCCTCAGCTTTAACTCCAAGCTTTCTGAGTGCCAGAAGCAGTGAATCTGGCTCGGGCTTCCTCTTTCCGGTCATATCTGCAGAAATGATGACGTCGAAGTACTTCTGCAGGCCGAACTTATTCAGCCTTGAAAGAGCATGGCCGTTCTCCGCATCGGTCACAACTGCCAGCTTCACACCTTTTTGCTTCAGGTTTTCGAGAACCTCCCTGATGCCGGGATAAAGCTTTATGCTTTCCAGCTTTACCCTCTCGTAGATCTCGCAACACTCTCTGTAAAGCTCTCCGCTGTAAATTCCCTTGTCCCTGAGATAGTCAGCTATGTTCTCATGGCTTTCAAAACCGTGTTTTTTCCTGATAAAGTACTTCAGCAGCTCCTCTGCATTCCCGGAACCCAGCCTTTTCACAACAGCCTCACAGGCTTTCATCTTTGCTTCCACAAAATCCACCAAGGTGTTGTCAAGGTCGAAGATTACGGCCCTTATCTTAGAGCAAGTATCCTCTCCTTCCACTTGCAATCACCCTCATGCTGCTTTCAAACATTTCTCCTTGGTAAACATCCTCATGCTTGCAGACAGCCCTTACAATGAACTCCTCAGCGTGTAGAACTCAACCCTGACCTTCTCACCCATCACAACCTTCGGACTTAAATCCTCAACGTCCTCATACCACTCCAGATCAGGGGGTTTGGTGTCTATTATCTCGTGCAGGCTCCAGCTCAGACCGTGCCAGAAAGCCCCGAACTCAAGAATCTCCCTTACAAAAATCGACTTCTGGATGTAGGATTCTGGAGTGCCGTCAATCTCAACAACGCTGAATGGAAAGATTGCGCATCCGGGCTTGGGCGTTCCAAAAGCATCATGGAGTTTTTCACACTCATCAACATCAGGAAAGCAGCCTTCAGGAACCGCCCATACAGCTCCGTTTCCACCAATGTCGCTTCTGAAAATGTAGGCTATCAGCTCAAATCCCTCTTTAATTCTTAACTTGCTGAAAAGTCTGACAATCTCCATCGGACTTACGGGAGATTTCTGCCACCCCTTCTTTTCAACGAAAGGGCTGAACTTCATCACCTTCCTGCGGATCCGCTGGAGTTTTCTTGCCGGGAACCTGTAAACCTTACCGCCTGACTCCAAGGCTCATCAGCCTCCTGCATATGCGAAGGTGCCTCTCAAATTCCTTCCAGAGCTCTTCGTCGAGAAACCTGAGCTTCAGTTCCCCTATTCCTTTCTTACCCTTGAACTCTCCAAATATCACAACGCTGTTCAGCCTTATAATCCCGAAAGCCATAGCAAGGCTGTAGATCAGTCTCAGCATTGCTCTGGCGGGGCAGAAATCCGCATCGACAGCATGAGGAAAATTGAAGAGGAAGTGCTCTATTCCTTCAGCTTCGCACAAATCGGCCATCTGTCTGTCGGCTGTCAGCATCACCGGTAGTGCTGCTCTCTCCTTCTCAAACCTTCTGAGGGTTTTGACTATTATCAGATCGTTTAGTTCTCTGTCGTTTGTTGATTGCTCCAAACCCTCAATCTCCACAGCATACCTTCTCAGCTCCCTGTATTCTGTAAGAGCCATGCAGGCGAGCCTCGATTTCTTCATCCTCCTGTTTACGAGCTCATCAAGCAGGAACTGCTGGTATCTGGCATCCCTCTTGATCTCGTTTATCTGAGCGGGAGAGTACTTGAAGTTCAGAGAGCTTTCAATTTCATCTCTCACTGTGTTGACGAGGAGGACTTCACGGGGATCAATGTTGGAGTTTGTGAGGAAACGGTGGTACAGAATGTTCGTGTCGGGGGATAGGAAAAGGGGCTTGCTGAGCGTTCTGTATGCTTTCAGGCGCTCATCAAACGCTTTCAAGTTTTCATAGTGGATTACTCCCGCTGCAAGAAGGCACTGCAGAAAATCGCTGTAGGAGGGTAACTCTTCATGAAATCTCTGATCTTCAAAATCTACCTCGCCCTGCTTTATTTTCATCCTGTATCCTCCCTCCTCTGGTTTCGCTTTGATTACATCGAAGTGCTTGTAGAGTGGATACATCACGCTGATCTCATCAACAAGATTCAGCAGAATCTGAAGCTCTTCCGTTGAAACCACAGCTTCATTCATTTCCTACCCTCCTTGCCTCCTCCATGAAGTCCCTCAGCTTCTGGCTGGCAAGAGGAATCATCATGTATGGCTTGGATTCGAGCTCCTTTGCCGCCAGATAGAACACATGCTCAAGCCTGAGCTTCACTGCCGGTATGAGTGCTGCAGCAACGAGAGTCTTTCTTCCCGGGGTTATGTCTATCGCCACGCTGCACTCCTGCTCTTTCAGTTTCCTGATCAGCTCTCCAATTTTTCTTACTGCTGTAATGAAGTCGTTGTCCTCTATAACTGTTGAGCTTATTTCAGGTTCGAATCCGAATTCCTTGCTCAAAATTCTCATTCCATCAGCAATTTTTTCAAGGTCTGCGGAATAGGATTTCTCAGCAAATATGTGGATTGTGTCAGGGTAATAACTCTTCTCAGCCAGAACCGCATAGTATGTGTTGATAACCGCCCATTCGGAGCGTCCGAGGAGAGTTATGTAGGCTTTCTTTTCGGTCATGTTATGACCGTTGATTGATTTCACTATACTTAAATTTTTCGTTCAACTGATTTCTAAACGTGAGCTGATCTTGTTTGCATTAAGGGATTTAAGCTCATGTACTCGACTCCACTCTTGTCAATTCTCAATCATCCACCACACCATCCGAATCGAATATCTCTCCTCTCAGCACACAAATAACCCTGTTTTTCGGAAGCTCAACCCAGTTCTCACTTGTGAGCTTCTGCGTTGAAATCAGAATCGCTCCTCCGTAATCTTTCTCCCTCCTCAGCATGTACATCCTTCTGTGATTGCAGAAGGCGAACAAAGCGTTTGAGTCGGAGAGAAGGTAATTGAGATCACCATCGTAGGTGTCGAGCAACTCGTCGGTGGCGTATTTCACTGCAGGACAGATGCCTCTGGATCTCCCTCCCCGCATGTACTCTTCAACCCTGTCCATCATGAAGGAGAATGCCCTTGCGGAATCGTTGTTACCATCAACATGGCTCGGATAATCTATGTCTATCGTCCCGTTGTGGGCAAAGAGCCAGTCTCTGTTTAGATACCTGTACCTGAATGGATGGCAGTTTTCAGGACAGACATCTCCACTTGTTGCGAGCCTTATGTGTGCAATAATGACGTTGCTTCTGGCCTGCTGAACTGCATGTCTGAATGTCTCGCTGTAGTTTGGATCATCGATGTTTCTCACAACTCTTGCATGAGTGCCCACATAGTAGCCAACACCCCACCCATCCCAGTACGGGCTGTGATATCTGGCGAAGAGCGGTAGGCTGAAAGCAGCATTATCTTTCCTGTTGCAGCTTAAGGCAAAGAGCTCGCACATCAGACACACCCGGTAATTGAACTATTCCAAGACACTTAAATTTTTCGTTCAACTATCTTTTTTCTCGATAGCATTTTTTACACAAGGACGAAAGGTATCTTTAGAAAATAATGACCCTTTTTCATATCTCAGAATATTAGTTCCTTACCCTCGATCTTAGCTAAAGGATTCTAATTTCCATCAGGAGCTCGTGTTAACGAGAAGAGAATGAAAAAGCTATGCCAGCACCTTTTCCTCAAGCTTCTGAATCCTTCTGAGCATGTCCTTTATTATCTCATCTCTCTCCTTTATAGCCTTCAGCTCAGCCTTTACATCTGTAAGGCCAATTGCCACGGCATCAATCCTTCTGTTCGTTTCTTCAAGCTTTGTGCCAAGTTCCTCGTAAACGGAGTTGATCTTGTTCGTCATTTCATCAAATCTCCTGTTCATGTCGTTCGTTAGAGCATCGATTCTTGCATTGGTTGCATCTATTCTGGCATTGGTTGCATCGATTCTTGCATTCGTCTCATCAATTCTCTTGCTCAGCTCAGCGTTGATAGCATCGATTCTCTTGCTCAGTTCAGCGTTGATCGAATCGATCCTCTTGTTGACATCATCGATCTTTTTGCCGAGTTCAGCGCTGATGGCATCAATTTTCTTGTTAGTTTCCTCGATTTTCTTGCTGAGATCGGCATTGATGGCATCTATCCTTGCATTCGTGACATCCATCCTCTTGCTAAGTTCTGCATTGATCGAATCCATCCTCTTGCTCAGATCAGCGTTGATCGAATCGAGCCTTTTCTTTGTCTCTTCATTCCTCTTGCTCAATTCCGCATTGATCGAATCGTTTCTCTTGCTCAGTTCAGTGTTGACAGCATCTATTCTCTTGTTCGTTTCATCGAGCTTTTCCTCAACTTTCAGAATTCTATGCTCAAGGGAGTCCATTCTTCTTTCCAG
>CAZZLE010000072.1:0-2613 GCA_964654595.1 uncultured archaeon
GACCAACTTCGTTATTACATGAAAGAATTGGGAAATGAAGTTGCCGGGGGTGTTTTGATAGCAAGGAAGTTTCCAAAGAAGTTGTGTCAGAACTCTCAAGTGTTGCATGTTAGGTACCGCTTTGATGATTTAGATGTAGAATGTGAATACAACTACGAAAATCTCCTGAAATTGCTTCAATTGGATGTCATAAAATGATGTTGATAATTTCCAATTTCCTGGTTTGGTTGAAGGTTCCAAACGGGATCTCGACTTAAAATTTTACAAGATACAAGGCCTGTAAAACTCTTAACCTATTCTGCAGAGCTGTATAGCCATTTAAAATGGGGCCGCCGAGATTTGAACTCGGGTCACCGGCGCCCCAGGCCGAGAGGATACCAGGCTACCCCACGGCCCCAGCAGAGGTAATTTGAAGGATGGTTTTAAAGGCTTTTGCTATTTATTACTTCAACCTTGGGCAATTCCGTAAATTATATATGCGTAGATGAAAAAGCACTCTAAGACGGAGGTGACTTGATGCCAGAGTTAGAGGTAAAAGGGAAGAAGCTGAGACTTGATGAGGATGGCTTTCTGCAGGATTGGGAAGAGTGGGACGAGGAGGTTGCTCAGGCTCTTGCAAAGGACACAAGGTTCAGCCCGCAGCCAATAGAACTGACTGAGGAGCACTGGAAAATTATAAAGTATCTGAGAGACTACTTTATTAAATACGGCGTAGCTCCACCCGTTAGAATGCTCGTAAAACAGTGCAAGAAGGATGTAAACCCGGACTGCAACCTTCAGTACATCTACAAGCTATTCCCGCAGGGACCTGCAAAGGATGCTTGTAGAATTGCCGGCCTTCCGAAGCCAACTGGCTGTGTCTAATCTTATTTTTTCTTCTTTATTGCATTTTTGATAAATCTTTTAGAGACACTTTTGTCTGAAAGGAAGTGAACGTGAATGTAGCATCCGAGCGTATTTTCCTTCATTATGCCATCCCTTCTGCCATCAATTCCAAATCCCCTCTCAACTCTAAATGCAAAATCGACTTTTCCTGTAATTGTGGGCCTTGAATAGTGAAACTCGTGCCCCACTATTTTCTGATTTCTTCTGGCAATTATGCAGGACTTCGATGCTCTGTAGACTGAATATCCCTGTGCCTGAAACCTTTCGTACATCTTTGTTTTCAGTGGAAGGAAGCCCACCATCTCGAACTCTCCATCTGAGGTTTCAAGAGACTCTCCGAGATACATTAAACCTCCACATTCCGCATAAACCGGCTTTCCGGACTGACAGAATTCGTAAATTTCTTCCCTGAGCTTTTTGTTTTTTTCAAGTTCCTCCGCAAAAACCTCCGGAAAACCCCCGCCGATGTAGAGCGCATCCAAATTCGGGAGCTTTTTATCCTTAAGAGAGTTCAAAAAGACGAGTTCCGCATACTTAGACAGTTCATCGAGGTTATCCTGATAGTAAAACGAAAAGACCTGATCTCTGATCACACCAATTCTTACCTGTTTCTCCTTTTCCGATTCAATTTCATTCTCAACAACTGAATCGAGCGGTGGAGCTTTTTCAGCTATTTTAAGAATTGTGTCAACATCAACATGTTTTTCCACAATATCTGAGATGCTGTCAAACAGCTCCTCGATATCCTCTCTTTCATATGCAGTAACAAGTCCGAGATGGCGATATGGCATTTTCACATTCTTTCTCGGCACAACACCAAGAACCCTGAGGCCGGCTAATTTCTCAACAGCCATCTTAACCTTACCAGCATGCCTCTGACTACCAATTCTGTTCAGAATAACACCCTCAAGCATTACACCCGGGTCAAACAGCTTGTATCCCAACAACATTGCAGCAGCAGTCCTGTTTAGCCTCTCCACGTTGGCAACAAGCACAACGGGAGCTTTCAAAATCTTGCTCACCTCAGCAACACTTCCCTTCTCACTTATCGCATCAGAAGAGTCGTAAAGTCCGGTTTTTCCTTCAATTATAGCTATATCCGCCCCTTTAAAGTTTCTGACAAAAGTTTCAATAATTGTTTGCCTGTCCAGCATGAAACTGTCGAGATTCCGCGAATACCTGCCAGTTGCGAGGTGGTGAAAACCCGGATCTATGAAGTCTGGCCCAACCTTGTAAGGCTGAACCCTGTAACCTCTGCTAACCAGCAACCTCATAAGACCGATGGAAATCATCGTTTTTCCAACCTTGCTGCTCGTCCCTGCTATTACGACTCTTGGAATTTCCATTTGCAAAGGTTTCACTACTGTAATTTAGACTTTTACAGAAAACCTTAAATTAAGCTTTGAGGTTAAAATTTAGCATGGACGAATTTGAGTATGAGATGTTTGACGATGAAGAGGAATTTGAAGGTGAAGATGATGTAAAACTTGCTGAAATCTACAGGTTAGCGTCCAAACTTCTAAAGCTGCTTGATGAAATAAAAAGCTTTGAATTGAAAGAGTCTGCCTCACTCATGCTGATAAAAGAAATTATTGGTGACGATAAAATTCTTATTGGCCTGGCAACTAAAATGCTCCAGGACATGAGCTACGGTTTCGATGATGATGAGAGCTACGTGAGCTGATTTTTCAAAATTTTTGATCTTATCAGGCTGTAGTTAACGAATAT
>CAZZLE010000073.1:0-5169 GCA_964654595.1 uncultured archaeon
CCCTTTCAGGCTTCCAAGGTAATTGAGGAGCTGAAGAAAGTTGCTGGAATGAGTTAAAACCATGAAGGTGCTTGTTGTTGATGATTCAGCCCTTGTAAGGATGGCAGTGTCTGAAATACTGAGAAAGGAGGGGATCG
Source organism: uncultured archaeon (assembly GCA_964654595.1). Lineage (GTDB taxonomy): Archaea > Halobacteriota > Archaeoglobi > Archaeoglobales > Archaeoglobaceae > Archaeoglobus. The sequence continues at coordinate 138 of CAZZLE010000073.1, forward strand.
AGGTAGTTGATACTGCAAAAAACGGCAGAGAAGCTGTGGAAAAGACCCTCAAGCTTAAGCCCGACGTCATAACTCTGGACATAAACATGCCGGAGATGGATGGACTTACAGCATTGAGGCTGATAATGGAGAAGCAGCCAACACCGGTGGTTATGCTAAGCTCCCTCACCAAGGAGGGGGCGTGGGAAACGCTGGAAGCTCTTAAGATAGGGGCTGTTGACTTCGTCACCAAACCTAATGCAGTGATTGCTGACTTCTCCTCAATTTCGCAAGAACTTGTTAAAAAAATTCGAATTGCTGCCTCGACATCCCTGAATATTTTAAGGCTTCAGAACCTAAAGAAAATTAAGGGTGATGTTGTAAGGGGAAAGTGGAGGGAAAAAACAAAGGATGTGTGCGTTTTAATTGGTTCCTCAACAGGGGGGCCTTCAGCACTGGAGATGATCATTCCAAGACTTCCCGCTGACATTCCAGCTCCGGTTTTTGTGGTACAGCACATGCCTCCAGGATTCACAAAACAGCTCGCTGAGAGGTTGAACTCAATCTCAGAGGTTGAGGTGAAGGAGGCTGAGAACAACGAGCGTGTGAAGGATGGCGTGGTTTACATCGCTCCAGGCGGGTACCACATGAAGGTCAGAAGGGCTGCAAACGTGGTTAGAATTAAAGTGGTTGATGGTGAGCCGGTAAATGCTGTCAAACCTTCCGTTGATGTTACAGCAGACTCAGTTGTGCAGGCATATGGCGGTAACGTTGTTGGAGCAATTCTTACCGGCATGGGTGAAGATGGTGCCTACGGGATGAAACTGATAAAGGATAAAGGGGGATTAACGATAGCAAGCAGCGAGGACACATGTGTTGTCTTTGGCATGCCAAAAGCAGCCATTGAACTCGGAGGAATAACCTCTGTCAGGCCCGTTTTCGAGATTGCTGAGGAGATAGTCAGGTTTCTGGAGGTGAAGCTGAATGAGCGATGAAATGGAGGAGTACAAGCAGGAGTTCATTCAGGAAGCCAGAGAGTACCTCGAGATAATGAACCAGAACTTTATAAAGGTTGAGAAAGGTGATCTGGATGCCATTAACGAGATTTTCAGAGTGGCTCACACGATTAAGGGAATGGCAGGTTTTATGGGTTACAAGAATCTGGAAGAGCTGTGCCACAAGCTTGAAAGTGTAATGGGAAAGGTCAGGGACGGGCAGGTTGAGATCACTGAAGAACTCATTGATATCATGCTGAAGGCGGTGGATGCCATAGGAGAGATGATAGACAGGATAGAGCATGAAGACGAGGACAGAGTGGATGTTGAACGTATTGTTCAGGCTCTTACAGGATTTCTGGATGCTGAAGAGGAAAAATTTAGCAAACCTGAAAAACCGGAAGTTAAGTCCGGAGCAAACCTGAAGGTTGACGTTTACATTGCAGAAGATTGTGTGATGAAAAGTGTCAGAGCTGCCCTTGTTATAGAAAATCTCAGCGAAGTTGGTGAAGTTGTTGGAGTTATTCCTGATGAGAATGAAATGGAGAAGAATACCTTTGACGGTCACTTCGTTGTTTACCTAAAAGCTCCCAACGCCTCTGCTGTGGAGGAGGTTATCAGCAAGATTGCAGAAATTGAAAGGTTTGAAATAATGCCTTTTGAAGCAGAGGACAGGGAAGACCAGTCAGAAGGCATGGAATGCAAAGAGGAAAGAATAATTGAGGATGCTGATGAGAGAGGAGAAGCCAGGGTAGAGGGAAAAGACTTGCAGAGAAAAAGGAAGCTCGATAGCATCAGAGTAAACATCTCACAGCTTGACACGATAATGAACTTGGTTGGAGAGCTTGTGATAAGCAAGGGAAGACTTTTGCAGATTGCTTCTGATTATGACATTCCTGAGCTCAAAGAAGCAGTTGCGATAATGGACAAGTCAATAACGAGCCTTCAGGATGAGATAATGAGAATCAGGATGGTAAAGGTTGAGAGAGTGTTCAGCAAGTTTCCGAGGATGGTCAGAGACCTTGCAAGAAAACTCGGCAAGAAAGTTGAATTCATCATGGAGGGGCTTGATACAGAACTTGACAGAACGGTTCTTGATGAGATGAGCGATCCGCTCGTGCATCTCGTCAGAAATGCTGTTGATCACGGCATAGAGACGCCTGAGGAGAGAAAAGCTGCAGGTAAGCGTGAAACCGGGAGAATCAAACTAACCGCATGGAGAGAGAAGAACAACATCATTATCGAGCTTGAAGATGATGGCAGGGGAATTGATGTCGAAAAAATCAGGCAGAAAGCCGTTGAGAGAGGAATCATTTCCCAGTTAGAAGCGGATTCCATGAGTGAGGAGGAACTGAAGATGCTCGTGTTCCATCCTGGATTCTCGACAAAGGATGAGGCCACGGAAGTTTCCGGCAGAGGGGTAGGGATGGATGTTGTCAAAACCACAGTTGAGAGACTTGGAGGAAGTGTCAGAATATTTTCGGAAAAAGGGAAGGGCACGAGAATCAGAATCCACCTGCCACCAACTGTTGCGATTGTGAAGTCTCTTCTGGTAAAGGTTGCAGAGGAGACTTATGCGATACCAATATCGAGCGTTGTTGAGGCTCTCTATGTTGACGAGAGTAACTTCAAGATTATTCACGGCAACCCGTTTATGATAGTACGCGGAAAGTTCGTTCCGGCTTTTAAGCTGAGGGATTTGTTTGAGATAAGAAACGGCAGGCCTGAGAGGGAAGTGGGGATAATTGTTGAGAAGGAGGGAGAAAGGTATGCTCTGATTGCCGACACGATTGCCGAACAGCAGGAAATAGTTATTAAACCCCTCACAGGTTATCTGGCCAAGATAAAGGGTTTTAGCGGTGTGACGATTCTGGGTGATGGTAGGGTGGTTCCGATTCTGGATATATCGAGTCTTTTGGGGGGTGATAGACTTGCGTAGTATTGAGGATCTGGGTGAGGTGGAGCTTGACGCTCTAAAAGAGCTTGGAAACATCGGGGTTGGTAAAGCTGCTACCTCACTGTCCCAGATGCTTGGAAAAATGGTTGAAATGAGCGTTCCGAAAGCAATTGTGGTGAGAATACAGGATTTGCACAAGTTTATAGATGCAGAGGAAATTGTTGCCGGAGTTGTTGCCGGGCTGAATGATGTGGAAAATGGACAGGCAGGTTTTCTTTACATAACATTTCCTGAGCACTCATCCCGGAAGCTGGTTGAAATCCTTCTTGGAGATGGCAGTGATGAGGAGATGGCAGATTCCACACTGATGGAAATCGGAAACATCCTGTCTTCAGCTTTCTGTGATGCAACAGCGGAAATGCTCGGAATAACCCTGATCCCGACTCCACCGAACTTTGGTCGGGACTTTGCGATTGCGGTCATAGACATCATAATATCCCAGCTTGCAGAGAAAAGCGACTATGTGGTCGTGTTTGAAACAAAACTTGAGGAAAGTGAGGATGAACTTGAAATCCTCGTGATACTGATTCCGAATGAGAGGTTTGTTAATTACATCTTCCAGATGCTCGAAATGGTGGAGTGATGAGCGAGATACTTGTGGGGATAGGGGAATTCAGAGTATCAAAGGGGGGCATATTGAAAACAGTCGGTCTCGGCTCGTGCATAGGCATAGCTCTCTACGACCCTGCAATCAAAGTAGGCGGTCTGGCTCATGTCATGCTTCCACAATCCACCAACGGCACCAAAAGGAGTGCGAAGTATGCCGACCACGCAGTGGAAATGATGGTGGAAGCTCTGGAGAGGATGGGCAGTGATAGAAGAAAAGTTATTGCAAAGATTGCCGGTGGGGCACAGATATTCAAGCACATGACGATGGACATGCTGAGAATAGGTGAGAGAAATGCAGAGGCAATCAAATCGATCCTGAAAGATTACGGTATAAGAATCGTTTCTGAAGACATCGGAGGCAGTGAGGGCAGAACTGTCTACTTTTTTACATCTGACGGGAGAATGCTTGTAAAGTACAGCAAAGGTGGGGAGTTATGGATTTAGCCTTCAAAACTCTGATCGATTATGTCAGCAGAGAGTCGGGAATTGACCTGCATCAGTACCGGGAGAGTTACCTGAGAAGGCGGATCGATTTGAGACTGAAGGTTCTTGGATTAGGCAATTATGGTGATTACCTGAGATTTCTGAAAAGCAACGGAAATGAAGAGGTTAAAAAGCTGATCAGCACGATCACAATAAACGTAACTGAGTTCATGAGGGACAGAACACCCTTCGAGTTTCTTATGACCAGTGTTCTTCCCGAAGTGGCAGGAAGGAAAACAAAAATCAACAGCAAGGTAATCAGGTTCTGGAGCGCTGGTTGCTCGTGCGGCGAGGAGCCGTACAGCATAGCCATATGTGCCCTTGAAACCCTGGGAGAGGGCTGGCTGATCTCAATCTACGCCACGGACATAGATGAGGAATGTCTCGAAATTGCGAAAGACGGGTTTTACAGGCCGTCCCAGCTTAAAAATCTCAACAAAACGCTCATAAACAAGTACTTTGAGAAGGAAGAGGATGGATACAGGGTGAAGAGCTATTTAAAAAAGTACGTCAGGTTCAAAAAGCACGACCTAACAACTGAGGAGCCAATTTCAAGGTATCTGGACGTTGTTTTCTGCAGAAACGTCATGATTTACTTCAGCGAGCAGCAGAAAATAAAGGTCGTGAATGATTTTTACAATGCTCTTGCTGGAGGGGGTTATTTGGTCATAGGCAAGAGCGAAACACTTCCAGCTGAATTTAAAGACAGGTTTGAATGCATAAGCCTGAAAGAGAAAATCTACAAAAAAACCGGGTAATGAAGGCGGTTGGGGGGTTAACCGGACTTAAAACCAAAACCTACATCAATCCTTGGGCGGCTTTTACAGCATGTATGTGCCATGGAAGCGGGTTGCTTCCCGGCACTGCGAAGCCCGCGGGGGGGGGTGCCGGTTTTTAAAGGCCAAGGTTAAAACCCACCAGGATTTTAAAACCAGAAAAACGGGGGGGGGTGGGGGAAGGGGGGGGGAAATTTTACATCTGAAAAACAGGGGACAGAGTCCCCTCCCGG
>CAZZLE010000074.1:0-5722 GCA_964654595.1 uncultured archaeon
TTTATGGTACACCTCCCTGAATGTACTGGCAAAACAACTCGAAAAGGAGCACAGATTTGAGGAGAGTCTGTATGTAAAAAATCAGGTCATCACGAGAGCTATCGAGCCGGCGTATAATTTCTACGGAATTGAAGCCTCCCCAATGGATATCTTAGGTGCCGGTTTGCTTGTTTTTTACGTTGTTTACACCCTCTGGTGGGGTTTTGCAATTTATTATGTGTTTGAAGGCCTTGGTATTAAACTTACCAAGGCCAAGGAAAAGAAGGAGGTGTGAAAAATGAGGGAGTTTGTTTGGAACATTTTGCTGGTGGTTGACGACAGCGAAATTGCTGACAGAGCGAGTGAATGTGTGATAGATCTTGCCCTTTCTGGGTTGAAGGCAAGGGTAAATCTGTACTATGTCAAAGACGATGAACCTGTGGCTCTGCCATCTGAAGAGCTGGAAAGGAAAAAAATGCTTCCAATGGTGTCAAGAGCAAATAAAAAGCTACTTGATGTGGCAGAAAAATTGAGAACTGCTGGAGTTGACTACGATATATTGGGTTACCACATAGGGATTGCAGATGAAGCAATCAGAAGGGTCGAAAAAGAATTTAAACCAGATCTTATCGTAATCGGCGTGGACAAAAAAGGAGCCTTGAAGAAAATATTTGCAGGCAACGCAGAGCAAAAGATTGTATTCGATACTGATGCCCCAGTGGTTGTTGTTAAACCGAAATACACACCGAAGATAAAAGAGCTAATCAAAGAAATCCCTGTCATCGAAGTAAGGGAGATGAGTGCAATAACACAAGAAGAACTTTAGCTCCAATTTACTATTTTTTAATTGTTGAGTTCGCTCAGTTTGTTTTATATGACTTTTATCATACCAGGTAAGTTTTTGTAGTACGAGGTAAGATTTATTAATATCGATAACCTAATTCTGGTATGGATCTGATGGCTGAGGATAAGAAATTAATTCAGGACCTGATCCCCTCTGAGCTAAAATTTATCGGTATGAGATGTGAACCCATTTTGGCAGCAGAAGGTAAAGAGGTGAAAAAAGGCCATTTTACCACCATTAAAATAGAGGGAATTGAGATAGAACCAAGTACAATTGCTGTTCTTGTTAACTTTGTTAAAAACACTCGTATCGAAATTCTGGACATTTTTGTTTCAGAAAAAGCAAATGTAGCTGACACTGCCGTAATTTATGCAAACGAAAGCTGCAAAATAAAAAAGGGGGAGGTCCTCGGTTTTCTAAAAATAAGCCGTACAATTCCGGTGGAGGAAAACGCGGTAATGCATATCCTCAAAAAGATAAATAAAATGCTTACCGATGTAGAGGAGAAAATGGAAGAGAAATTCGTCAAGTCAGATTGGCCAATATGGTAATCCATATATTCGTGAGATGTAAAATAAAAGGAGGTGGTTAAAATGTTTGAAAAAATATTGTTTCCAACGGATCTCACCAGAGTGACGAACTCGCTTCTCTTTGCAGTGAAAGAATTCAGAGAGTACGGTACTAAAGAACTTGTCATCGTCCACGCAATTGAACATGACCCTGAAACGCTTGTGGAGGCAGGTGTGGATATGGATAATTTCATAACCAAGCTTCGCAGTAAAGCAGAACAGAAACTTGAAGAGATTAAAAAAGAACTTGAGGCTTACTTCAAAGTTTCTGCAATTGTGGTACCAACAACCAACGTCGCCGAAACAATATCAACTGTTGCAAATGAAGTGAATGCATCTTTGCTTGTATTTGGTTCAAAAGGAAAAAAGGCTGCAATTATGGGAAGTACAGCAGAGAATTTGGTAAGGATATCAAAAGTGCCATCGTTAGTAGTAAGGACAAAACCGGAGTATGGCACTGGATACTACGAAACTCTTTTCAAAAATCTATTCAACAAAGTACTGGTTGCTTGCTTTGATGGTTGTGATGGTAAATCCCTGAAAATTGCTAAAAATGGTAAAGAGATAATTCTTCTTCACGTAGCCGAACTTGACGCAGTGCTGGAGAGCAAGGTCGAAAAAGAAAAATTGATACATCCCCTCGTTCCGATACCAAGAGTTACGGAAATACTGTCCGAATACTGGATGGATGCAAAAGACAAGCTCGATAAGATAAAAAACGAGCTGGAAAATGAAGGTAAAAACGTGAAAATTATCATCAGGTTTGGATCGCCGGAGACAGAAATTGGAAAGGCTGCCACGAGTGAAGGGGCGTCTTTAATCATTGTAACGGCTGAGAAATTGGGACATATGGATTTAGTTGTCAGAAACAGTGAAGCACCAGTCTTAATTTTAAAATAATTTTTTGATAATAAAAGTGAAAAGAAACTGGAAAACTTCGCTGTACAAAAAGTTTTACGAAAAGCTTCAAAGAGTAAATAAGGGAAATAGCTTTATTCTACAGACCTAAAATCCAAGCTCCTCTTTCAATTTCTCTATCTCTTTTTCAAGCTCGTTAAGTTCTGCAAATCCAAAGTCTTTCTCTCCTACACCAGCTAATCTCCAGAGCAGTCTTGCAACAATTGGCATCATCTTTCCCGCATAACCCGGAGAATGTGGAAGAAGTTTTGCAGCCAGATCTCCAAGTTTTTCAAGCTGTTCTTTGTTCAATTTATCAAGATTCAAACTGGCTTCACCGAGAAGGGAGATTCCCGCCCCTACAACTTTTTCTCTCTGAGCGTAATACTTTGCAGCTTCACTCGTTATTCTGTGCACACCCATACTATCACCTGTTTTTATCTTTGTCTTCAAACTATAAGAAGATTGCGATAAATCAAAATTGCTCATCTTTCAGAGTTACATTCTGAGAGAACTGATGATTAATGCAATTAATATTAAAAATACTTTGATATCCGTATCTGATTTTTCACATCAGGAAGATTATCACGAAAAAGACACCCATCAATATCAGTCCGAGTGGAACACCAACCCTTGCCCACTCACTCATGGTAATCCTCAGCCTGCCGGCAGCAACTATGTTAGGGATGTTTCCGGGAATCAGCATACCACCTGAAATTATAAGGCCCATAAGAACACTTTTTATCTGCAGTTCTGTTAGCTGGGGTCCTATCTCTGCAGCAGCGAGAGTCGCGTTATCAAGAACCGCTGAAATCATATTTACCCAGTAGAGTATCTCGGGTGGTATTTTTATGATGTACCAGTCAATGATTGGAGTAAAACCCTCTCCAAGAAGAACCAGTGCCGCAATGAAAGCGTAAACCCTTATCGCTCTCACAAAGACTGATCTCAAAGTTTCTGTGTAGGTTGGAATTTCTATTTCTTTAATGGAGGAACTGCCCACTCTCATCGATGCATAAATGCCCAGAACGATCACTGAAGGAATTATGTATATTCCGACGAGTTTCAAAAGATAGAAGAATTCCTCATTGAGCTTCTTGATTGCGATTGTTGAGAGAGGTTCACCAATAGGAGTTAATGCTGCTCCAAAACCAAGAGCAAAACACGCTATAACAACAAATTCAATTTTTTGTTTTCTTTCTAAGGGCATTACAAGCGCAATTTCGGCAAGTATAACGGCAGAGACTATAACTGAGATTATGCTGGAAGTAAGACCAAAAAATACAACAACAAAGAATGCAAACGCTCTGATACCAATCTTTTTTAGAGTTTGAACAAGAAAAGAGTAAATCTGCCTGTTGTAGTAATGGATTATAAGCCCAACAATCAGCACAACCTGGAATATGCCTACTGGAACTCCCATGAACTCCGAAATTTTTGCGGGGGTTTTTAGAGCCTCAATAATTAAGTGTGTACTCCACATACCACTTATCGTTACAGCGGCAATGCCCATTATTAAGAAGAACGGTTCAAGATTTTCCTCGACTTTTCTGACTCTGAAAGGAAGGATTAGAACCAGAATAAGTATTATAAGGAGGCCGGCAGCAATTAATGGATCCTCTTGCATATGTGGTCTTGCTGCACTAATATCTCCTGCACCAGCCATGTGTTCTCTTTCTGTTTGCAAATATAATTTTTACGGAAAGAGATTTTGACTTACTCTCTCAAAATATCTCCCCCTCTCTTCTATCTCCTTAGCCCTAATCAGCACCTCCTCCTTTCCTCCCTCTTCAAGATAACCTTCAATGAATGCATCTCTGAGCTTTTCCCAGTCATCAAAACTTGCTTTCAGGGATTCAAAGTAAACGTGGACATCAACACCCATCGGTTCAACCTTGTTGTCGAAGAAGGCGAGTCCAAAATCTAAGAAGTAAATTCTGCCATCACTCAGAATCAGATTCATGGGTGTGATGTCCCCGTGAATTATACCCGCTTTGTGAAGCTTTGCCGTCAATCTTCCAACTTCTTTACTGATCTCTTTGTTCATGACATTTTTGACCGCTGCTCCACGAATTCTCTCCATGACAATTGTGTCCTCCTCAACGTCAAGCACAACGGGAGTGGGGACACCAGCCCTTCTTGCTGCAGAGATTATCTTCGCTTCCGTTTTTGTTCTTCGCAGCCTCAACTCTCTGTCGAGTTCCTCAATCCTGTACCTTTTCGGAATTCTTTTTTTTATGACCACATCGTCCAAAATTTTGACCTCAGCCTCTCCTCCAAGATAGATCTTCACGGTTGAGAAGAAGATGAAATGTAACTTAAAATTTGCTCTCAGCAACTCTTGTAACGTTGAAAACACCGATAAGCTGACCCTTTTTAATCTCACCATCCATTATCGGAAGAAAAACAACTTCCTCAATCCTCTTCCTGCCCTCCAGACTCCACGGTTCCCTTGCAACTCCCCCAACCATTGTTCCGTAAGCATGCCTCATAATACCAAGAGGGGTGACTAAAGAGTATTCAGAAACTTCAACCGGTTGAATCTTGATGATCTCTGCAAAGCCCCTTTTTAGCTTCTTTGTCTCCGCAGAGATAGCAACCTTCCATTCACCTCTTTTTCCCACTTTAAGCTCTCTGCTGTTAAATTTCTGAAGCACCTTCACCACACCTCCCCCGGATTTCTGAGAAAACTGCAGAATCCTGCTTTCTTCTCCTTTATTACCGCCCGCTAAACAGACAAGGCCAAGAACTTCACCTTTCTCAACAACCCCATCTGAAAAACCGACTAAAACAGCCTCATTAAAGCTTCTCTCCTCCTCAAACTTCTTGATCTTCCCTCCTGCAAGATTCAGAAGCTTTGTAAAGGCATTTACTGCCAGACCGTAGGGTAAAACTATGCTTCCCCCGTCCACATTTATCTTCTCAATCTCAACAACAGCAATTTCACCTTTCCTGATCCTTGCCTTCTCCTTTGCCACAACAGGTATTAGAGAACAGCTATCACTCTCGAAGTAACCGCTGAAAGTCCCTGTTATGTTTTCTCTGTAAAAAATTCCATCTTCGATCCATGTGAGAAAAGCATTGATGATCTTGGTTTCCACTCTCGGCTTTGATGGAATAACCCGAGAAAGCAGCCCGGTCCTGACAAAATTTACCCGCAGTATTCCGATTAAATCACCTTCTTTTACATCTCCCGACCTTGTGGGGATGAAGATAGCGTGATCTATGCACTTTTCGTCCTCAACCATCCCGGGAAGTCCGCTCTCTATTACATCAGCAACAAAACCGTTTGCGTGGCTTATGGCTGTTAAAGGGCTTACAACAGTGTTTTCAGGTGTCTCAATCAATCTGATGGCGATTACAGCTAACTCACCTCTGCTTACAGTTAAGTCCTCAGCTGCGATTATTGGTGTTAGCTGGCTAACCTTTGATA
>CAZZLE010000075.1:0-6515 GCA_964654595.1 uncultured archaeon
ATCCACTTTTCATAAACTCCTTCACCCTGAATTTATCGTAGTAAAGCGAACTGCTTGTTTTGGCTGCAATTTCAACAATCTCTTCAATTTCTCTCTCATCCGCATCCGGAATCACCGGACCCATAAATACCCAGGTCCTGATACCCTCCTCGCTCAGCTTTTCGAGTGATCCAATCCTTCTTTTAGGTGAAGGCGCAAGAGGTTCGATTTTTCTTGCGAGTTCTTTGTTCAGCGTCGTAATGGTAAAGCCCACGTCCACGAGATTGAGGTTTTTGACAAGAAGATCAAGATCTCTCAGCACAAGATCACTCTTTGTCTGAATTCCTACCTCACAACCGTTTTTCAGCAGTATCTCCAGAACTCTCCTTGTGAGTTCCTCTTTTTTCTCCAGAGGGTGGTAAGGGTCAGTCATAGTGCTCAGAACAATTCTTCCACTCGGTCTCCTTCTTAATTCCCTCCCCAGAATTTCCGGAATGTTCTCTTTAACAACCACAACACTTCCCCAATTCTCTCCGACATCTTTCTGGCAGTAGCTTCGAGCGTAGCAGTAAATACAGCCATGCATGCAGCCTGTGTATGGATTTACTGTAAAATCCACCTTGGGCAGGTTACTTCGACTTATAGCTCTTCTAACGCTTCTCCTTATTACACGAACTCCCATAAAATCCTCTGCCTTTTGGCTTTAATCAGATTGGATGCTTTTATCCACTCATCCACGCCGAGACTGGAATGCTTGTTTAAAAACCTAAGAGCATCTTCGAGCGTGTCAAATTCCCAGTAACTTCTTGAATACATTTTTCTGAGCATCTCCCTTACAAACCACACCCCTATAGCAACTTTGAAGCCCGGATAAATTTCCCTCCAGACTATTGCAGTAGCCTGCCTTCTTATTCGCCTTAAATACTCAGATGTGGCCAGTCTGGACGAGTAGTAGCATCCTCCAAGCTTTGCGTAAGTTGTTCTTCCAAAATAACCCTCGCTGTCAGTGAGAACCCCAACCTTGCGAGTTCTGTTCCAGGTAGTGTCCGGATACCAGGCCTCTCCCCACTCATAGCTCCATGGAGAGGGGCAGAGGATTGCCATAAACAGATTTCTGGTTTCTTTCAGGATAAAAACTCTGTATTCATCTATTGTTTCGTACTGTTTCACTTCTTCGATGATCTTCTTTGAGAGGGAGTCGTCTATTGCTGTAATAGCCCATCTCGTTGGGACAAGTTTCCTTTTAACTCCAAGAGTCCCGGCAGAGAGCAGTTTTTGAATGTGAGAAACAGGTATGCCCCTCTCGTAGAGGTAGCTGATTGCCTCAGTAGCCTTCATGTCTGTGTCGTGGTAGACTTTCTCAACCGCTTTCGGTGGAGGAGGTGTGGAGTAGATTTTCACGTCTTTTGCAGGAGCTGATGCCCCAAAAGGTGGATGGATGTCGTCAAAATGCGTTTTGGCTGCTGGAGGCTTGGCCAGATTCACCTCAATGTCAACCGGCTTGTCGTAAAGGCAGATCTCCTGTATTGTCTCCAGCTCCCTGCAACTTCTTACATCAGCCTTAAACTGGGCGAGAATCATCGAGTAGCGGTACTCAAGGATTTTATCAATTGACATCTCACTCCACATTTCCGGCATGTCGTAGATTCTGGTGTCTCCCACAAAAGGAGGTAATGCCGGGCAGATTCTCACTTTCGGATAGCCGTATCTACCAACGAATATTGAGGGCGGGGAGGAACCGAAAACATCTTTATCCACTTTAATTTGCGGTCTGTACACCGGAAGCAGCGGGCAGGTTCTTCTGGAACACTGCATCCTGCCCCTGCATTCTATGCAATCCACGGATTTTGTTAACTTAAAACTTGAAAAAGATGATGGTTGTGCGGTTGTGTATTTAGCAATAAGAAAATGGCTGCCAAGCTTGCGATTGCGGGAAAAAATCAATTACAGGATGAGAGTCGCTAAAAGATTCGAGGAGTTAGGGAGAAAATGAAGGGACTGATGATGAACGTTTACTTTAGGAAAAATAAATAGTAAAATTTAAGAACCAAGAACATTAATTTAACAAAAAGTAAGAAGGAGGTGGGTTATGTTAAAAACGAAATTGAATTATCCGCAAATAAACCCGAACAGACTTCCCGAACTGGCCCAGTCAGTTGAAAAATTCGTAGTTCTCGCAACAGCTGTTGAACTAAACCTGTTTGACCATTTTAGAAAGCCGAAAAGTGCTGAAGAGATTGCTAAAGAATTAAATCTCAACGAGAGGATAACCAAAAAGGTATGCAACGCCTTGGTTGCTTCCGGCTTCTTAAAGGAAGCTAACGGGAAGTATGCACTTACCAAGCTATCAAGGGTGTTTCTCCTCAGCAATTCCCCATTCTATCAGGGTAACCTGATAAGGCTATATAAGAAAACAAGAGAGGAGAGATGGAGCAAGCTCAATGAGGCTTTAAGAAAGGGTTCTCTGGGCTTTCAGAGAGACCATTCTGTATTCGATGAAAGCTTCATACTTGCAATGGCTGAAGGGGCTGTAAGATGGGATTTACCAAGGACAGTCGAAATTGTTAAAGAGTTAGCTGAATTTAAGGGAGCTAAAAAGCTCCTCGATCTTGGTGGAGGACATGGACTGTACGCTTTAGCTTTTAAAGAGACAAAGCCTGAACTGGACGTCTATGTATTTGATTTACCGCAGGTTATTGAAGTTGCAAAGAAATTTGTTGGAAATAGGGTTAAGCTAATAGCGGGAGACTTCACTAAAGATGAAATTGGTTCAGAATACGATATCATCTTTGCATCAGACGTTTTCTACAGACCTCGCGAAGAACTATCTCAAATTCTCAGAAAAGTCCATGAATCGCTTAACAATGACGGCACACTGATAACAAAGCACTGGCATATTGATAACCTTTTAGAGGATTCTACAGCGGTTTTCTTCGACCTGATGTTTGCAATATTCGATGATGCCGACAGAGTCTATTCAACACCCGAATTCTGTGAAATCCTCGAGTCCTGCGGATTTTCAATCGCTGACATCTATGATGCCGGCGAGCCTTACAGTCCTTCTAAGATTGTAATTGCTAAAAGGAGGTGATATTATGGAAACTGTGAGGTTTGATGAGATGGAAGAATTCAACACACCTGAAGGGATAATGAAACCACTTTTTGTTTCTGAGAAAATTTCAATTATACACTTAAAGATCCCCGCCGGTCTGAAAGTTGAACCGCACTCCCACTCAAGAGATGGACTCATGATTCTAATAAAGGGAAAAGTAAAATTGAACGATATCGAACTAAAAGCTATCGACTTGGCATACATTCCGGCAAACTTTAGGGTGGGAATGGAATGCAAGGAAGAAGCTGAATCCATTCTTATCTCAATGAATCCAGAGTACAAAAGCTTAGATGAATTGAAGTCAATTCTAAGGAGGCTTGAGGGATGAAGAATATCGCAATAATTTTTACTTTAATTTTTATTGTTACACTTTTTGCCGGATGCGCCGAGATTAAAGATGAAAATAAACCAAAAACAGGATATGTTGAAATTAAGGACATGGCTGGTAGAGCAGTTAAAATTCCAGAAAAAGTTGATAAAGTCGCCACCCTAATTCCTGCAAATCTTAGAATAATTGTAATGCTCAACGCAACGGATAGAGTTGTTGGGATCAGCAATTATTTTGATAGGTATAAAGACAATCTTGAGGATGCGCTTGCACATCCGGAACTGCTTAAAACAGAAAGAATTGGCTCTGTCAGCGAACCAGACATGGAGAAAATCGCCGAAATCAAACCAGATCTTGTCTTCATTGAATCTTCCTATGCTCAAATAGCTGATACCATAGAAAAGAACACAGGGGTTCCTGTTGTTTGCATAAACACTTCTATTTACTCAGGAAAACTTAACGATTTCTACAATACAATCAGACTTGTTGCGAAAATCCTAGGGGAAGAGGAGAGAGGTGAAGAGGTAATTGAATACATAGATTCTGAAATAAAAAATATTACAAAAAGAATCGATGATGTCCCAAAAGAAGAAATACCAAAAGTGTTTCTGTCAAACTGGGCTTACAGACATGGAATCGGCTGGACTGTAAAAAGCTATGCTCCAATAGACTTAATAGCAAGGAACGTAGCTGAGGGAATTTCTGCACAATATATAGAGGTTACGAAAGAGCAGATAGTAGAGTGGAATCCTGATGTGATCTTCATACATGGTTATAAAGGGAAATCAGCTGTTGATGAAATACTGAATGATCCCGTTCTTCAGCAGGTAAAAGCTGTGAAAGAGGGAAAAGTCTATGGATTGTTTGGACCCTACATAGGCTACGATCCAAAGACGATGATAGTAGATCTTTACTGGGCTGCAAAAGTCCTCTATCCTGATAGATTCGAAGATATAGACGTAATGAAGAAGGGAGAAGAAGTGTTCACATTTTTCTATGGGGAGAGGGGCGCAGAGGTTTTTCATGAAGTAATCAAAAATAGAGGGTTGTATCTCTCTCAGGAGATGACACCCCAATGATGGAAATCGTTTACAAAGACTTTATCAAGAAAAGGACAATCTTTATAATATTTTTATTTTTATTTTTAATACTTGCTTCAATCTACTCGCTGCTTGTTGGCTCTTCACGCTTTGACTTCAAAACAGTTATTGAAACTCTACTTGGGAAAGGAACTGATAAGGCTGAAGCTGTTATCTGGAATATAAGGTTGCCAAGAGTTTTGATGGCTGTGTCCGCCGGTGCCGGATTAGCTCTTTCTGGGCTCATCACTCAAACAGTATTGAGAAATCCCCTCGCATCACCATTTACACTGGGAATCTCTTCTGCTGCGGCCTTTGGTGCTGCCTTAGCAATAGTTAGCGGAATAGGTGGCATTATGCTCAAGACATCCCTTGGAGGTTTTCAAATCACGAACTTTTATGTTGTAATCATTAGCGCGTTCATCTTTTCGCTTGTAGCCACATTTGCAATTCTCACAATTTCTAAGGTAAAGGGTCCCTCCCCAGCAGTTATTGTTTTGACTGGACTTGCAGTTTTTTTCCTTTTTTCAGCTGCAACATCATTCATACAGTACTTTGGCACAACCGAACAGGTTGCTGCAATAGTGTTTTGGCTATTTGGTAGTCTATCCAAGACTACGTGGGTCAGCCTTGAAGTTATGTCCTTAGCACTCTTCGTAACCTTGCTTGTCTCTTATAGATGGTGCTGGAAGTTCAACGCCCTTTATCTGAGTGATGATCTCGCGAGAAGTTTAGGTGTTGATGTAAGGAGGATAAGGTTGGCAGGGATGGTTATGGCATCCTTCTTAACAGCTACTGCAGTCTCTTTTCTCGGTGTAATATCCTTTGTTTGCTTGGTTTCACCACATATAGCCAGACTTGCATTAGGCAGTGATCACAGATACTTGATCCCCTCCTCCTGTCTGATAGGATCAAATATATTGCTTGTGGCAGATACAGCCTCAAGAACTTTTTTCCTTCCTTTAACTCTACCGGTAGGAATACTTACATCCTTTTTTGGTGTTCCATTGTTTGTATACTTGATTATAAAAAGAGGTGGAAGAGCATGGTGGTGAAAGTTAAGAATGTTTCGTTCAGTTATGGAAAGTTAAAGGTGTTGAGAGACATAACAATGAATGCTAAAAAAGGAGAGATGGTCTGCATACTCGGTCCAAACGGTGCAGGCAAGTCAACACTCCTGAAATGTATTCTTGGGTTGCTGAGACCTCAGAAAGGAAG
The DNA here is from genome assembly GCA_964654595.1 of uncultured archaeon. Lineage (GTDB taxonomy): Archaea > Halobacteriota > Archaeoglobi > Archaeoglobales > Archaeoglobaceae > Archaeoglobus. The sequence goes on from CAZZLE010000075.1 coordinate 5,717, forward strand.
GATAACTGTTGATGGAAACGACATTTTCAATTTAGATCCAATTGAACTGTCAAAGCTAATAAGTTACGTCCCTCAGACAATTGAACAAACCTTTCCAATTACAGTTTTTGAAACAATTCTGATAGGCCGTCTACCTCACCTGAGTTGGGCACCAAAACATTCTGATATTGAAGCTGTTAGACTTTCCATGCGTTTGCTGGAAATAGAGAATATTGCATGGAAGAATTTAAGTGAACTGAGTGGAGGTCAGAGACAGAAGGTTCTTTTAGCTATGGCTTTAGCCAAAGAATCTCCAGTACTACTTTTGGATGAGCCAACAAACAATCTTGACTTGAATAATCAGCTTGAAGTGATGGATACGATAAAAGACATAACAAGAGATGGTAAAACGGCAATCGTAACAACACACGATTTGAATCTTGCTTTAAGGTATGCTGATAAGGTTGTGGTTATGAATGGCGGGGGAGTTATAGCCAATGGTAAACCAGACGAAGTGTTGGAGGAGAAGACAATAGAGAGCGTTTATGGTGTAAGGACACTTGTTAAAAATGAGGATGGGTTGAAGTACGTTATTCCTATAGGGAGATGCAAAAATGCTTAGAGAGTGAAAAAGGCTTTAAAATAAAATAACTGGTAGTTCTTAACTTAAATCAAGAACACCGGAAATTGGCAAACTTTGGAACTCTAAATGGCAAGTTAAGGTCTTATTAGCTAATTCAAAATTTTTAACCAACGAATTTTTTTGCTACTGAGCCAGATACAAGCACATACTGGATTCTGACTACTCCATAACACAGTA
>CAZZLE010000076.1:0-1630 GCA_964654595.1 uncultured archaeon
GGGGGATGGCATACTGCTGAAGAAAACCGTGCATTGAATTAAAGAAGAGCCGGTTCCTCCACCCCCAACAACTCCAGCCCCAACCACACCTGCACCAACACCCCCCGCACCAACCACACCTGCACCAACAACGCCAGCTCAACAGCCAGGTGGAGTGCCGGGCTTTGAGGCAGTGTTCGCCATCGCAGGACTGCTTGCAGTGGCATACCTGCTGAGGAGGAAGTAATTCTCCAATTTTTCCCTTTTTTATTTTACGGTAAAGTTTTTAAGCTACAAGCCTTTCTTCTTTCTATGAAGAAAATTGTGATACCGCTGCTTCTGATCATCCTGATTGCTCCAGCTCTGGCTCTCGAAACCCTTACAAAGGATAACTTCGACACTCCTGAAACCCAGATAATTCCTGAAAAGGTATTTTACCTGCCCGGAGAAGAGCTTAGTGTTACGTACAAGATAACTCCCAAAACGCAGAATGACAGGGAACTAATCGGTGGAGAAAAAGATAACCCACGTTCCTACACTTTTAAAACTTCACTCGAAAATGCAAGATGGACTGTTTCAATCAACTATTACATTGGAAGCTGGTCAGAGGATTTTTTGAATGGTAGAGTAAAAATTGAAGTCAAATATTTCTACCTTGATGATGAGAGAAAAGGTGTTAGAAGCATAGATGTAAACCTGACCGGAAAAGTACCTTCTATTTCCAAAAGACTGGAAAATGTTGATGTTGTCAGTGTCTCAATTGAAGCTGCAGAAGAAGACGCACTTCCACCTCTAACAATAAAAGTTGTGAACACCCAGAAGTTCGGCGAAGACATTCAAAAGGTGAGAGCGGATGCAGCATCTCTTAAATCGGATCTGGATTCGGCAGGAGTTCAGTATAACCAGTCCGATTTCGATGAGATTAGCTCTCTCCTCAGCAGTGCTGAAAATTTTGTCTCTCAGGGAAAGTATGTTGAGGCGAATGAAAAGATAACAGAAGCTGAGGAGAAACTCAAGGAGATAGCTTCACAGGCTGATAAACTTAAGGCTGAGACTGAGAGAGACCATATTGAAGATATCCTTAACAGAGCATATTTGAACCTGAGCGTTGTGGAGATTGCCCTAAACAAGGTCGCTAACAGCAAGAACTACACCACATATGTTCAGACTTACGCCGAACTCAAAAGTAAGTATGATAGCCTGAAGAAGCAGTTCGATGATGCAGATAAGATGATCACGGATAAAAAGTATTCTGCTGCTTATGAAAAGCTTAAGGCCATGAGACCGGATGCTGAGAACCTCCTTCAAAGCATCCTTGAGCTTAAAACAAAAATTGAAAATGAAAAACCGGAAAGCATTTTCCCGTCACTTAAACTTGATCTCAGCCTTTTACCCTACATTGCCGCGGCTGTTGCAGCAGCGGTTGTTGTTTTTGCAGCAGTGAAGTTCAGAGGGAGGAGAAGAAAATGGGACGAGCTCCGCTGATTCCTCTCTTCTGTCTTCTATTTTTCGCCTTAACTTCTTTTGCTGCGGCCTACGAATTTGATTATTCATGTTCGAAAACCTTTAAAGGTTATTACTTTGGCAGCGAATATCACTACTTTACCTGCACGGTAACTCCAAAATCTCCAAAGCTTGCAGATGATCAGGA
>CAZZLE010000077.1:0-3917 GCA_964654595.1 uncultured archaeon
TCCCCTCTCCAAATCTTGAAGCATCGATGATTTGTTCTCCGCCGTCATTTCCGCAACTCTTCTAACTTCTGCCACAGCATCAAATTCGTAGCCCATTTTCGCCATAACCTCTCTACCCTCTTCAGCAACAGCCTTCGCAACCTCCCAGAGGTAGGGGTTCCTCACAACCTCACCATTCCTGACCTTGCATATTGCTGTGATGGGGTTTATTGCCGCATTGATGACAGCTTTCATCCATATCCTGAACTCTATGTCTCTCACAACTTCAGCCCTTATTCCTGAATTCTTCAAAACGTCCACAACCATCTCAGCTTCTTTGCTTAAACTTCCATCCATTTCTCCGATGTAGGTGTAGCCCTCTCCCGCATAAACAACGTGTCCGTAATCCTTCAGATTTGCGCCATAAGTTGTTACTCCACCCAGAACTCTTTTGCAATATTCTGAAAGAATTTCTTCATTCCCGACACCGTTTTGAAGACTGCAGACAACTCCAGCATCAACTTCAGCCAGTCTTTTAGCCGCACTTTCTGTGTCGTACGCCTTTACAGTTACAAAAGTTATATCGGCATCCTCAGGTTTATCAGTGCAGTAAACGCTTATCTCGAACTCCTTCAGCCCTGAAACCCTCAAACCCTTTTTCAAGGCTAAAAGCTGCTTCCCTCTTGCAACGAAAATTACCTCATAGCCTGCAATCTGAATCAGTGAGCCAACCAGAGACCCAAGTGCCCCTGCACCCATTATCTGAACTCTCATCCAGAGAAATTCTGCACAAAGAATATTAACCTGCCGTTTACTGCTGAACATGAACGTAACACCATGGGAGGTCGAAGGGGTCATTGACTACAGCAAGCTCATCGAGGAGTTCGGAATGCAACCTTTCAGCGAGGTGCTGCATGAAATTGAGAATCCCCACATTCTCATGAGAAGGGGAGCGATTTTTGGTCAAAGGGATTACTGGAGGATTGTTAAAGCGATGAAGGGCAAAGAACCATGGGCGGTGATGTCGGGCTTCATGCCCTCCGGCTTGCCGCATTTTGGTCACAAAATGACAATGGATGAGATAGTCTGGCATCAAAAAGCGGGAGGTAAGGCATTCGTTGCGATAGCAGATATGGAAGCTCACTCAGTAAGGGGTATGGCCTGGGAGAAAACAAGGGAGTTCGGTTTGCTCTACATCAGGTCCATCATCGCCCTTGGTCTGGAAGAGGATGCAATAATATACTTCCAGTCAAAAAGCCCCCATGTTAAGGATCTCGCCTTCGAGCTTTCAGTTGAGGTGAATTTCAGCGAATTAAGAGCTATTTACGGCTTTAATTCCGATACAAGCCTTGCAAAGATGTTCATTACAGCTGTTCAGGCCGCTGACATCCTCCATCCGCAGCTATCAGATTTTGGTGGACCCAAGCCAGTTGTAGTGCCGGTGGGAGCTGATCAGGATCCACACATGCGACTGACGAGAGACCTTGCAGCAAGGGCAAGTATTTTCAGCTTCGAACCAATAGAGGGAGGTTTGAGAGTCAGAAGCAGAAAGGGGAAAGAGTACCTGGAAAAAATCAAAGAGATAGGTTTTGAGAGGAAAGTTTACGAGGAGCATATAGACATTTTTGGTGATTCGAGGGAGATTGAAAGGGCTGTAAGGGAGATTGAGGTTGAAATCGGTGGTTTTGCCTTCATTCCACCATCATCAACGTATCACAGATTTACCACCGGTCTTACAGGAGGAAAGATGAGCTCAAGCAAGCCTGAGAGCTACATATCCCTGCTTGATTCTCCTGAAGAGGGGGCAAAGAAGGTTATGAAAGCATTCACAGGAGGAAGAGCTACTGCTGAGGAGCAGAGAAGACTTGGAGGGGAGCCGGAGAAATGTGTTGTGTTCGAGCTTTACAGCTACCATTTAATTGAAAAAGATGAAGAGTTAAGGCAGATTGAAGCTGATTGCAGGGAAGGAAGAATGCTTTGCGGGAAATGCAAGAAAATGGCTGCTGAGATGGTCAGAAATTTCCTGAAGGAGCATCAGGAAAAAATGGATGCGGTGGATTTGGGAAAATACACCATCATTGGCTAAGCGTCAATTCTCAAATCTTTAACGTAAACTCCCTCTCCATCTTCCACATAACCAACAACCCTGCCCTCACAGATCTCTTTCAGTTTTTCAACCTCGCTTTCTGGAAGAACAATCATGAAGCCCATTCCCATGTTGAATGTTCTGTACATCTCAGCTTCTTCCACCTCTCCGAGTTTCTGAATGAAACTGAAAATTTCCTGAGGTTTCAGCGGGTTGTCAATGACGTATTTCATTTTCTTCAATCTCTTTAACTTAAGCATTCCTCCTCCTGTAATGTGAGCAAGTCCGTGAACCTCGCAGTTTCTTACAACATCAAGAATCTCCATGTAAATTCTCGTCGGAGTTAGCAGCTCCTCTCCGATGGTTTTATCTCCAAACTTCTCGTGGTAACTCAGCCCAGCAGCCTCTAACACCTTTCTGGCTAAAGTCAGACCATTGCTGTGAATCCCGCTGCTCGGAATGGCGAATATGACGTCTCCCTCCCTTATTTTCTCCCCGGTTATGATACGATCTTTCCTAACCCAACCGATGGCTGTTCCTGCGAGATCAAAACCCCTGACAATTTCCGGAAGTGTTGCAGTTTCACCGCCGAGAAGTGTTATGTTGGCAATTCTGCACCCCTCCTCCAAGCCCTTCGCTATCTCGGCCATAATCCATTCATCAGGCTTTTCTGTGGCTATGTAGTCAACCATCGCCAGCGGTTCAGAACCGATAGCAAGCAAATCGTTCACGTTCATGGCAACGCAGTCAATGCCTATGGTGTCAAACTTTCTCATGGCTTCAGCAACCAGAATCTTGCTCCCGACGCCGTCAGTGGTAATTGAAATGCCGAAATCACCGCAATCTATAACGCCCGCATAGTGTGATGTCAGAATGGGCTTTCCAAAACCGCTTCTGGCGAACTTTATCACACCTGCAAGAGATTTGATTGCCTTCTCCTCCAGCCTGATGTCAACCCCCGCCTTTGCATAGTCGAACTTTGGCATGATTCATGTCGGAAAAGTATTTTTTAAAAGTTACCCATCTGAACTGTGGATCCGGTTAAGGTTGTGGAGCTCATGGAAAATGAGGCGATGAAAAGAAAAGCTCCAGTTTACCACCTCAAGGCAGAAATAAAAACTCCATTCCAGCATCTTGTTGCAGCACTCCTCAGCTCAAGGACGAGAGACGAAGCAACTGCCAGGGCAGCCCAGAATCTGTTCTCGAGGGTTAAAGGCCCGGAAGACCTTCTGCGGATGGGTGAGGATGAGATAGCGGAGCTGATAAAGGGTGTTGGCTTCTACAGGGTGAAGGCAAAAAGACTGAAGGAGCTTGCCGAAAAGCTTGTTAAAGAATACAACTCAGAAGTTCCGCTTGAATTTGAAGAACTCGTGAAACTTCCTGGCATAGGCAGGAAGTCCGCAAATGTCGTTCTGGCTTACTCGGGCATTCCAGCAATTCCTGTAGACACCCATGTTCACAGAATAGCCAACAGACTTGGGTGGGTTAAAACAGCCAGGCCAGAAGAGACGGAGGAGGAACTTAAGAAAATATTTCCGGTGGTGTTATGGGACAAGGTCAACAGGGCGATGGTTGGGTTTGGACAGACTGTATGCAAACCCCTGAAGCCCTTGTGTGGTGAGTGTCCCATCACTGATTGTCCGAGGATCGGGGTAAGATGAACCACTTAGTTCTGCTTGTTCCACTGCTGTTCAGCATCCATCAGATTCTTGTAAGGAAAGGTAGCAGTGAGGCGGAAACTGTAAGCGGAATATACGTGAGTCTTTTAGCCTCAACGCTGATTTTCATACCGTCAATACAGCATCCCACACTTGACAGAAACTTCATAATCCTCATGTCCACAGCAGGAGTT
>CAZZLE010000078.1:0-5840 GCA_964654595.1 uncultured archaeon
ACCTCTTGAGTCTATCCTCGCCTTATCAAAGGCTTTCAGAATCTTTTCAGATCTGTCCTCCGGAACTTCCACGACCAGTGACCTGAGCTGACCTCCAAAGAGATATGTAATCTTCTCCTCAACAGGTGTCCCCTTGATCTTTTCGTATCTCTCATCATCCAGAACTACCGAAATGTAGTGCGGCATCTTAATCACCTCACGCCTTGGGAACCTCCATCGCTGGAAGATCGACTTCAAGCTCCTTGTTCTTTATCTCCAGGTATCTCCTGTTGACGAACGGGTAGTTGTATACTTTCCACCACTTCACTATAGCCTTGTAAACCTCAGGTCTCATGACAACTCTTGGCGGAAATACGCCCTCAGAAACCAATCCTCTCAAGAAGCTTCCACTGAACTTCTGCTTCGCATTAGTGTGTCCGCAGCTTTCGCTGTATGCGATTTCCTGGCAGATCGGGCAGTACCAGAACTCAGCCATGTTCTGCGGGAGGATTTTCAGGCCATAGTCCACCTCGTTTGGTGGGGCTTCAAAGCCAAAGCTCGGAATTCCTTTGGTCCAGAGAATCTGCGTTGCGTATACGTCGTAGTACTCACCCACAGCTGCATGGTCTCTTCCAAACATGTGGTGGGTGCAGCCCATGTTCTGCCTGATCACACCATGCAGCAACGATTCAATTGGATTGCCGTATCTCATGTCCCAGAGCGTGAAGGTAACCATATGCCTCTCGGGCTTGATGTAACCGTACTTGTTGACAGCTTCATGACCCTCAAGTATCGCCTCATCCGGGTAATCTCCTCTTCTCTTTGCACCAATTATGGCGTTGACGAGAATTCCATGGCATGGTTCAACATCGCCTGTGTATGCGGCACATTTCATCAGCATTTCATGCCCTACATGGGGGACATTTCTTGTCTGGTGGGCAATAACAGTTCTCCACTTCTTTTCGTTCTTTATAACTTCTCTGCATTTTGATGGCGGGAACCAGAACCTGTCGTAGGGTTCCTTAAATTTGGGTTCATTCACAATCGTGTACTTTCCTGCAAGAATTACGGGGTTGTGCATCTTGTAAATGACATATCCGGGATGCTTGTTGTCGAACGGTAGTTTAACAACCTCAGGATTCTTTTCAGGAGTTCCGAAGGTGCGGGTTGCCACATCAACGGGATCGATTCTGTAGACCTCTTCAATGTCAAGAGTTGCAAAAGGCTGACCTTTCAGCATTAGAAGCAACCTGTCTCCCTCTTTGACGCCAAGAGCTTTGTAGTCCTCTTCGCTTATGTCAAAAAGAATCGGATACGGAAAAATCCACTCGCTCAGCAATCTTCTCTCATTAAGAACTCTCTCCAGCTCATTCTGCACCATTGAGCCCTCAACGGGGCTGAAAAAGCCATAACAGACGGACATTATTTCTCTGTAAACATGGCGAATTGGTGTTCCGTCTGGCTGCGTTGTGGGCTTCAGTTCATAAGTTGGGCATCCAGCAATCATTTTTTCAGCAACGTCTCTGTTTTTAACGATTCTTTCTACAAGTTTCCCGCCGTGTGGTGGCGGTGTTTTAATTAAAGGCATCACTTCCACCTCCTTTGCTATAATGTTTTTTTTCTCAACCTTATATAAAGGTTTCGAAAAATATTTTAATGATTAAAGGTTTTCGAATTTTCAAATTTGTTCAAAACCGCCAGAACTTTCAAACTCTTCGAAAACAAATGGCTGTGGTGTTCAAAAATTTTTTGTTGAGTCTTTCGAAATTTTTGAATGTCTTTCAATTAAACAGTAACCCCTCGTTCCGTCCCAGAATTTTTTCATGCTGTCAATTTTTATCTTAAACCTGTAAAGCGGAGCATCGAGTACAAAAGTCTCATATTCTCCTCCTTCTCCGGCCAGATGTACACCGTATTTATTCCTTAGCTTTTTCAGGTCTTCTATGCAGTTTTTATCAATTTTCCTCCCAAGAAAGCTTTCATCTAACCCCATTGCCGATACGCTTACAATTACTGCCTCAAAATTATCAGAAATCTCGTGCATTATCTGTTCAGGATCCATCTTCCAAAGAGGAGCGATCAACTCCATCCCGGCTTTTTTGCAAATCCTCTCAAATCTCTTCTTCTGGTAATTTGACTCTATCCCGCCAATGCATATTGCTTCCGCATCTATCTTCCCAATCTGCTCCGCAAGCTCATCAACCTCCTTCTCCTCCTCACCTGAAACATAGATCTTTTTCAGTGGCAAACCGATTGACTCTGCAACAGCATCAAGCATGTGGAGGTTTACCGAATGAAACATGTAGGAATCGGCATTCTCTGGAAACACTCCAACCAGAGAAACTACTTTATGCATCTCAGCCACCTTGTGCAGTGCAAGAAGCGAATCTTTTCCACCAGAAATAAATGCCGCAACTTTCATATTCTGAAAAACTCTATTTTTATACCCCTGTTACTCTTAAGGGCATTCTCGTAAACGATTTTTGCAACAGCAACATCCTGAATTGCCAATCCTGTGGAATCAAAAATCGTTATCTCCTCCTCACTCTCCCTTCCAGTTTTCAGACCAGCTACAACCTCCCCAAGAGTTGCATGGATATCTTCAACCTTTATAACACCTCTGGATATCGCAACATTGATTTCTCCACCATGTTTTGCCTGTTCCAAATCGTCAACAACAATTTTGGCTTTCTTAAGGATTTCAAAGTCGAGTTCCTGCTTTCCTGCAGCATCTGCTCCAATCGCGTTTATATGAGTCCCCTTCTCAATCCACTCGGCCTTAACAACAGGTTCTCTCGACGGGGTGGCTGTTACCAGAACATCGCATCTGCAAACATCTTCAATTGACCTTGCAGAAGCAGAAATATCTTTCTCACCGCAGTATTTTACAAACCTGCTTGCAGCTTCTTCTCTGATATCATACGCCTTTACCTCTTCAATTTTGAAAACCCTCCTCAGAGCTTCAAGCTGAAAATATGCCTGTATTCCGCAGCCAACAAATCCAAAAACTCTGCTGTCCTTCCTCGCCAGATATTTTGCAGCCACACCACCAGCAGCACCGGTTCTCAAGGAGGTCATGTAGGTCGCATCCATCACCGCAAGGGGAAATCCAGTTTCGGGGCTGTTTAGAATCATGAGTGCCATAACTGTGGGCAAACCTCTCTCAGGGTTGCTGGGATGTGAATTCACCCACTTTATTCCCGCATAACCCATTAAATGTGCCGGCATTGCCCTTAAATCACCATTTTCAAACTCAAGATACACTTTTGGAGGCATTTTAGCTTTTCCGAGAGCGTAAAGTTTGAATGCCTCCTCGACCGCATTCATTGCCTCATCCATGCGTATAAGGGACTCAACATCTTCACGAGTCAAAATCATGGTCTCCATAACATAAATCCGGCTGAAATGTATTAAAGTTGTGTCAAATTTCCTTGATACTCTGTAAGAAAAATTTTCGATGAAGGAAAATTCCTTCAGTAGATGCTTTGGAAAGACAGGCAAAACTGTTTTATCTTTCATATCTACCATAGCTGATGAAGCTCAATCGCACCGCTGAGACCGTGCTTAGAAAGAGGTATCTCCTAAAGGATGAGAAAGGAAATGTGATAGAAAAGCCCGAAGAAATGTGCTGGAGGGTTGCAAGAGCGATTGCAAAGGCTGAGGAAAATTATGGAAACGATTCTGAAAAATGGGCTGAGAAGTTCTTCAGGCTCTTGTGGGAGCAGAAGTTTATGCCCAACTCACCAACGTTGATGAACGCCGGAACGGAGCTTAATCAGCTTTCTGCCTGTTTCGTTATTCCCGTTGATGATTCCATTGATGGCATCTTTAAAGCCCTTTGGGATATGGCAAAGGTTCAGAAAAGCGGTGGTGGGACAGGATTCAGCTTCTCAAGACTGAGACCGAAAGGAGATATAGTGAAATCAACGATGGGTGTTGCTAGTGGGCCGGTAAGCTTCATGAAGATATTCGACGCCGCCACGGAGCAAATAAAGCAGGGTGGAAGGAGAAGAGGAGCAAATATGGGTGTTCTGAACGTGCACCATCCGGATATAGAGGAGTTCATAAAAGCTAAATGGGAGGAAGGGGTGCTGAGGAACTTCAACATAAGTGTTGCGGTCACAGATGCCTTTATGGAGGCATTAAAAAAGGATGAGGACTACGAGCTCATCAATCCCAGAACCGGAGAGGTTGTGAGAAAAGTCCCCGCCAGAAAGATATTCAATCTCATTGTGGAAGGGGCATGGAGAAACGGAGAGCCGGGATTAATTTTTATCGACACCATTAACCGCTTCAACCCCACACCTCACGTGGGAGTGATTGAGGCAACAAATCCGTGTGGAGAGCAACCTTTACTTCCATATGAATCCTGCAACCTCGGAAGCATAAACCTCGCAAAGTTCGTTAAAGATGGTGAAATTGATTGGGATGAACTGAAAGAGGTTGTCTGGACTGCTGTAAGATTTCTTGATGATGTTATTGACGTTAACAGCTACCCAATCCCTGAAATTGAGCAAATTACAAAGGCGAATCGCAAAATTGGACTGGGTGTGATGGGCTGGGCGGACATGCTTTTCCTGCTGAACATTCCCTATGACAGCATGGAGGCAATTCAGCTTGCTGAGAAGGTGATGAGGTTCATTCAGGAGGAAAGTCACAAGGCCTCACAGCAATTAGCAGAAGAAAGAGGTGTTTTTCCGAACTGGAAGGGAAGCGTGTGGGAGAAGAAAGGGATTAAGATGAGAAATGCAACAACAACAACCATTGCACCTACTGGTACGATAAGCATCATAGCGGGATGTTCAAGTGGTATAGAACCGGTTTTTGCCCTTGCATACAAGAGAACAAACATTCTCGATGGAGAGGAGTTTTTCGAGATAAATGAGATATTTGAGGATGTTTTGAGGAAGAGAGGGCTTTACAGTGATGAACTTATTGAGAAGGTTGCAGAGAGGGGAAGCATTCAGGATTTAGTGGAGCTTCCGGAAGACATAAGGAGAGTTTTCAAATGCGCTCTCGACATCCAGCCAGAATGGCACGTCAGAATGCAGGCAGCTTTCCAGAAATACACGGACAATGCGGTCAGCAAGACGATAAACATGCCGAACTCCGCAACAAGGAAAGATGTAGAGAAGGCATTTTTGCTGGCCTACGAACTTGGATGTAAAGGAATTACAGTTTACAGAGATGGTAGCAGAGAGGAACAGGTTCTGAAGATAAAGAGGGCTGAGGAGAAGAAGGAAACAAGGCCAAGACCACCGGCAAGGTATATAGAGCCAAGGCCAAGACCAAGAGTAACAACGGGCAGAACAATAGAGACAAGAACTGGATGCGGTTCGCTTTACGTTACAATCAATGAAGATGAACATGGAATTGCAGAGGTTTTTGTTCAGCTCGGAAAGAGTGGAGGTTGTGCTGCTTCGCAGACTGAAGCCATAGGAAGGCTTCTATCCATCGCCCTCAGAAGCTGGATTGACCCGGAAGTATTGATAAGACAGCTCAAGAACATTCGATGTCCCTCTCCGGGCTTTGATAATGGAGAGATCATTACATCGTGTGCGGATGGTGTGGCCAAAGTTCTCGAAAAGCACCTAAGGGGAGAATACAAGAAGATTAAGTTCGAAGTTGAAGGGATCAAACCGCTAACAGCATTCACTGAAGAAAAAGAGGATGAAGGGTCGAGAACAAAGCAAATAGGCGGAGTTTGCCCTGAATGCGGCAACGTTCTGGAGTATGGAGAGGGGTGCGCAACCTGCAGGTTCTGCGGATTTACGAGGTGTGGTTAATTTAGTTTTTTATTTTTCCAAGCAACCCCTCAACACCGGTCGGCTCTCCTTCAGACACTTCAATGCTTGCCCTGA
>CAZZLE010000079.1:0-2129 GCA_964654595.1 uncultured archaeon
GAGATGGCTGTAATTGCAAGGATCAGGAAAAGTGCAAGTGAAGAAAAAGCAAGAGATGGAATTTCAAAAACCTGAGAAAGGTAGGAAAACAGATAGTAGGATGCGAAACCTGCTACTGCAAGAGATGCTGAGGAAATCAGAGTTTGATGGAGTGGTTTATCTGTAAACTTGATGTACGAAAATGCCAGTGATGCTGATAAAATCGCGATGTGCCATCTTACACTCTGATAAACCGCAAAATACTGCATGTAGCCGTGTAAGAGCAGAGATTTAAAGGCCACGTCCAGCGAAATGATTAGTATCAGTGGAATCAGAACAAGCCTGAAATGGCTCAACCTCTCAAATGATGCGAGAGCTGAGTAAGCAACTATCATGATTGAAAGCAATGCCTTCTGCATCTCGTCGGCTATTACGAAAACATTTCCGGTCAGAATCTCCTGATTCTGAAGAAAGAAGTAGAGGAAAAACGCAAATGCGAGGCCAAAGATAAGCCTGTTAAATCTCATCGCCAACCACCCTCAGGTAGTCGTAAAACGCATCAAGGAAATCCTTTCTCGTATACTCCTCTCTACCGTAAGTTCCTCTCTCAAAGTAGTTAAGCAATACCTCCGCCTTCACACCGAGATTTTCCATAATCTCCCTTGCGGTCATGCTCTCAACCTTATCAAACCTTCTTCTTCCAATATCCTCAAGTCTTCTGACAATTTCTCCAATTGCCTTGGAATAAGGGGCGACTCTTATCTCCAGCTCACCTCTCTTCCTTTTTCTACCATCTTCCCTGAAGGCGTAAACCTTTATTGTTCCGTATTTCTTTGGCTCAAGAGTTAGGGTGTCTGTAAATTCCTCATTTCCGTTGTAACTGACAAATGCAGGCTCGCTCAAACTGATTCTTATCCTTTCCCCAACATCCCAGATGTTCGGAAGATCAGGATGCTCTTTTTCAACAAAAAAATCAATTCTTTCAACTCTGAAAAGCATGCGGTAAATTATAAAGGCTGCAAAAATCGCTACTGCTACAAAAACTGGCAGAAAGATGTATGGCGATACCTCAGTCATTTCCCTGACAGCGGGGAAGTATTTTTCACTGCCGGAATAAACTATGAGCTTTGGTGAATCAACATCGAATTCTGCAACACCGTTCAAAAGTTCTTTTCTGATGCCATCAATCTCAACAAACCCATCAGCGGGTTTTCCGTCTTTATCAACCACCTGAACAATCAACCTCCCGTTAAATTTCTGAGTCCTGATATCTACCGGTTCCTTCATGTAAACAATTTTTGTTTCGGAGTACAGAAAATCAGGAATCTCCACTCTCAGTTCATTCTTTCCCAGATTTAATGGTACTTTAGCAGAAAACTCTCCGTTTCTGGCTATTGCTGAGACATTTCCAATCCTTACCGTAGCGTTCGCAGGCTGTCCGTTGAAGTAAACCATTCCGCGAACATCCTCGTTCCTGCCAACGGTTTCGTTAACAATGATCGTTATCTCGCCTGCCTCTATCTCTTTTCTGAACTCGGCAGGGAGAAGGTAGCCCATTCCTTTGAAAATTAACACCAATTCATGCTTTCCGCTTCTTAGAGAAAGTTCTTCTCTGAAGTATCCGTCTTTCAGATCAATTTTACTGCAGTAACCGTCAATGCAGAGGTCTATTTTTCCGGTAAAGGGTGGTGAGGATTCAAGCCTTCCTTCGAGTGTGAAGTTCTCGGGCACTTTTTCGGGCAGCGTTATGTTAAAAAAGGGCCGGTAATAAATTTCAACTTCCGGATCGCTCCATGATTCCATGTGGTAGAGTGTACCGGTGAAGTGGGCCTGAACGCTGAATCTTCCTGTAACCTCAGGAACTTTAAGCGAGGTATCGAATTTACCGTCCTCAACCAGTGCAAGTCCGGCAAGAATTCCATCTGCGGACTTCTTATCCTTTTTAAGAAAAATTTCAACATACCCTGAAACAGCATTGCCGTATTCATCCCTGACGTAACCTTTTACAGTAAAATTCTCTCCCGCAACAAGCTTTGAATCGACGTAGGTTATCACGGTTGTTGTGTTGATTCTCTCTCCTTCCGGTGCGGGATCGAACTCCATCCAGCCCTCCCTGAACCTAACCTCCGCCCAGATGTGGGCGTCACTGG
>CAZZLE010000080.1:0-8326 GCA_964654595.1 uncultured archaeon
AAGCAAGGCAACTGACAAAATCAGCCCGATGGATTTCACCTTTGTTGAGATAAATGAGGCGGTAAGGCTTGTTGAGATGGGTGTTGCAACACCGGAGGACATTGACACTGCAATAAAGCTCGGTCTCAACAGACCTTTTGGTCCGTTCGAGCTGGCAAAGCAGTTTGGTGCTGAGCAGATAGCCAAAAGATTGGAGGAACTGGCAAATCAGTTTGGAAAGAAGATTTTTGAACCTGCAAAGACCTTGAAGGAGGGAAAGCTGGAGGAGTTGCTTAAAGCTGGAAAACTGGAGAAAGAAGGAGAAAAGAAGGAGGATGAGTTCAAAACGATAAAGATCGAAAAACTGGAGGGTGGAGTAACAAAGCTCATACTGAACAGACCTGACAGGCTTAACACGATTTCACCCGAGGTCCTTGATGAGCTTGACAGAGCAATTACACAGCTCTGGAATGATAGGGATACAAGAGTTATTGTCATAACCGGAGCTGGAGACAGAGCTTTCTCAGCCGGAGCAGACCTCGCAGGAAGCATAATCACACATCCCTTCGATTTCCTTGAGCACAACAGGAGAGGTGAGAGAGTATTCACGAGGCTGAGAGAAATTCCAAAACCTGTTATCGCAGCAATAAACGGCTATGCTCTTGGAGGAGGACTTGAAATTGCAATGAACTGTGATATAAGGCTCGCCAAGAAGTCAGCAGTTCTTGGCCTGCCGGAAGTTGGTCTCGGCATTCTGCCAGGCTGGAGTGGAACACAGAGAATGGTGAAGCTCATTGGAATCAGCAGAGCCATGCAGCTCGCTCTGACTGGTGAAAGAATAACAGCAGAAGAGGCAGAGAGATGGGGACTGGTTAACAAGGTCTTCGATGATGACAAGTTTGATGAGGAAGTGATGAACTACGCCAAGAACATCGCAGAACGCTGTGCTCCGCTTTCAATGGCTTTAATCAAGAGACTTATCAACAAGGGCGGAGAAGTGCCAATGGATGTTGGCCTTGAATGGGAATGCACAGCAGCAGGACTGCTATTCGCAACAGAGGACATGAGGGAAGGGATCTCAGCCTTCCTGAGAAAGGACAAGCCTCAGTTCAAGGGACGCTAAATTTTAATTTTTCTTTTCTTGATTCGTTCAACTTCCGGAAAGCTATCATCCGCTAAATAATTAGCAATATGGCTAAAAAAACCAGATCAAGAATTAGCGTAACGACTGAATTTAACAGCACTATCTTCACACCAAACTGACCGAAAAGAGAGAGATGCATCGGTAGAGAATGCTTGACTGACCTTGTAGAAAAGCTGATGACGTTACCGAGAATCAGGCCAGCGACCACCCACTTCCATTCCAAGCCTGAATCCATGAAGCCAGCAGCAGTTACAACAGCAGACCTGACATTGAAAAACTCAATTATTGCGATGGTCAGAACTTCAGCCCTCAGGGGTAGAAATTTCAAAGATTCAGTCATGAGATCAAATACTCCAAGCAGGGAGAGCAGGGAAACAGCGAAGTACGTTACTCCCATAATAGCAGCAATTCTGAAAATATTTTGAGAGGCTGAAGTGCTTTTTATTTCCTGAAAGCTTGGAGTGCTGTGGTTCCATTTCCTTGATAAAAATAAGCCCAAAAGCGACTTGACAATTGCAACAGCGAATCTTATTCCGGTGTAAACAACTCCGGCAAATCCCAGAACAGGTATGACGAAGGGGATGAAGAACGTGTAGAGGTGGCTGAAAACGCTCGGGAAGGAATTGAGAAATGATACTGCAATGACCTCTCTGTCATCAATCTTTTTCTCTCTCCAGGCCTGTGATAGCATGGAGTAGCTGGCCGTAGGGCTGATGAAGCAGGTTGCAAAGCTTATTACAGCAAACTCGCTAACTCCGAATTTTCGCAGTGCAGGCTGGAGGGAGAAAGCAAGCTTTTTAATGTAACCCTTCTTTATGGAGTAGCTGACCGCATATATGGCAACAATGACTGCAGGAAGAGTTTTGATCAGGAAGAGAGCCGTGAGAGTCGCAGCTTGAATGATTAAACTGATTTCAATCATAAATAATCAAAGAGAGTTGGTTGCTTCCTTTTGCACAGCTCACCAATTTTTCTGAAATCATTCTCGTATTCCTCCCTCAGCTGAGGTTTATAGAGAACTGCTGCAGGATGGTAGAGAGCAACAACCCCTATCTTTTTGCCCCATCTTTCCACCTCGTAAACCTTTCCCTTCACTCTGGAAATGGTCGTGAATTGTAGACCGAGCAGGTTGAAAATGAACTGGGCAGCAAATCTTCCAAGGCAGACTATTACGTTCGGCTTAATAACATCAAGCTGCCTTACCAGATAATCGCCACACTTCTCAATTTCATCCGGAGCGGGATCGCGGTTGTTGGGGGGGCGGCACTTCAGAATGTTAGTTATGTAAACATCCTCCCTCCTTAAACCAATTGATGCCAGCATCTCCGTAAGAAGCTTTCCTGCAGCACCAACAAACGGTTCTCCCTGCAGGTCTTCATCCCTCCCCGGCGCTTCTCCAACGAAGACGATCTCGGCCCCTTCATTCCCCACTCCGGGAACGTAATTTGTTTTGGTTTTGTGCAGGTCGCATTTCTTGCAGCTAAGAATCTCGTTCACTATTTCCTGCATAAGCATCGGAAAAGCTTCGAGTTTAAATTAAAATAGTTTGCTGAAGTTAAAGAATTCATCCCACCAAACAAAATTTATTTCCTCAGGACAAGAAACAAACATGAACCCCTTAAAGGTTGTAACTGGCTTTGCTGTTGTTATGCTTGGACTGACCCTGCTCGTTTTAAGCAGTGCGGAGAACATTCAGTATGGGGGAGTTTTAATTATAGGGCCTGTTCCAGTAGTTTTTGGCTCCTCTCCTGACATTGCAGTTTTCATGGTCTTCATCGCTTTAATTCTGATCCTTCTCCCCCTGCTGATGAGGTGGTAGCATGCTCGCCCTGCTTTCAATGATAATAATACTTCTCGGAATTTACCTGATCATTGCAGGATTAAGAGAGAAAATGCCCGAGTTTGAGGATGAAGGGCTTGAGAAGAGGGAAGCTAAGGAATACAGGAAGGAGGGTAAAGAGATAAAGGGGGGAGGAGTGATTCTTATAGGCCCCATTCCGATTGTCTTTGGTGACAGCAAGTACGCATTTCTCTCCCTCATACTTGCCATAGTGCTGATGCTCCTCTCAATCGCCTTAATTCTCATGCTGTAGCGATAAGCACATACAAACATATCGGAAATTATTTATTTTTGCAAGTCAATATAGTAATGGTGATTTTATGGCCGGAGGCTATATGGGCAAAATTTTGAAAGTGAATTTAAGCGAAAGCAGTATAAAAGAACTTCCGATTGAAGAGGAAATTGCCAGAAAATATCTCGGTGGAAAGGGATATGCCGTAAGAATCCTCTACGACTATCTTGTCGAGTACGAGAAGCTTGGGATTGCTCCTGAAGATATAGATCCTTTTGGAGAGAAGAACGTTCTGATTTTTGCAACGGGACCGGCAACTGGAGTTGCTGGCTTTCCGGAATCAGGAAGATATCACGTGATGACCCTCAGAAGCCCTCTGACTGGTGGAGTAGGTTCCGCCAACAGCGGAGGCAAATTTGGTCCCTACCTGAAATTTGCTGGCTATGATATGATTGTAATTGAGGGCAAAAGTGAGGAACCGGTGTATCTTGAAATCATTGACGGTTCAGCAGAGATTAAATGTGCCAAAGATCTCTGGGGCAAAAACACCTTCGACACAACCAGAATTCTCACAGAAAGAGCCGGTGGGAACTGCAGTGTTGCCTGCATTGGTCCTGCTGGGGAGAATCTTGTACACATTGCTTGCATAATCAATGATGAGCACAGAGCGGCGGGAAGGACCGGTGTGGGGGCGGTAATGGGATCAAAGAAGCTCAAGGCAATCGTAGTCAAAGGATCAAACAGGCCCGAGATAGCGAGACCTGATGAATTCAAGGCAGCTTCAAAAGAAATGCTCGAAAAGATCAAGCAAAACCCCGTAACGGGTGAGGGTTTGCCCAAGTACGGAACAGCCGTTCTTGTTAATGTGATAAACAATGCTGGTGCCCTTCCATACAAGAACTGGCAGGAAGCTTACAACGAGAAGGCTGATGAAATAAGCGGAGAAACAATGGAAGCCAAGTATCTGAGAAAGAGGGTTGCCTGCTGGGGCTGCAGCATAGGATGCGGAAGGGCAACAGAAGTCAAGACCGGTCCTTTCAAGGTTCTCAACACAGAAGGACCAGAATACGAGTCCATCTGGGCTCTCGGCAACGACACAGCAGTCATCAACCTTGAGGCGATTATCAAAGCAAACCACTTCTGCGATGAACTTGGCTTGGACACGATCTCAATGGGTTCAACAATAGCATGTGCAATGGAGCTTTACGAGAAGGGTTACATAAAGGATGAAGATCTGCAGGGACTCGATCTGTCTTTTGGCAACGATGCTGCAATGGTTGAGGCTGTTTGGAGAACAGCTTACAAGACAGGCATCGGGAAGTATCTTGCCCTTGGAAGCAAGAGGCTTGCTGAGATATTCGGCGCCCCTGAGCTATCAATGAGTGTTAAGGGACTTGAAATGCCCGCATATGACCCAAGAGGGATTAAAGGAATTGGTCTGAACTACGCTACCGCAAACAGGGGTGGCTGTCACGTTACGGGCTACACCGTATCACCAGAAATCGTTGGACTGCCCGAGAAAATCGACCCGCTAACATACGAGGGGAAGGCAGCATGGGTTAAGGCTTTCCAGGACTTTACGTGCGTTGTTAATTCAGCGGTCAACTGTCTCTTCACAACCTTCGCTCTTGGAGCAGAGGATTACGCAATCCTGCTCTCACACGTTACTGGCTGGGATTTGAATGCTAACGAAATAATGAGGATTGGAGAAAGAATTTACAACCTTGAAAGAGTTATACTCAACAAGTACGGCTTTGATGGCAAAGATGATACGCTTCCAAAGCGATTGCTGACAGAACCGCTCAAAGAAGGTCCTGCAAAGGGACAGGTTATCGAACTGGACAGGATGAAGGAAGAATACTAC
Source organism: uncultured archaeon (assembly GCA_964654595.1). Classification (GTDB taxonomy): domain Archaea; phylum Halobacteriota; class Archaeoglobi; order Archaeoglobales; family Archaeoglobaceae; genus Archaeoglobus. The sequence continues at coordinate 5,060 of CAZZLE010000080.1, forward strand.
CAGCTCAGAGGCTGGGTAAACGGAATCCCAACCAAAGAAAAACTCAGGGAACTCGAAATCCCCTAACTTATTTCTTCAATTATTTTATTCATCTCTTCAGCCTTGCTTTTCAGGATTTCAAGGGCTTTTCTCATGACCTCTCTAACAGGCAAAGCACCGGTTCCCTCAACCGTGAACAGAAAGTTGTTTGTTTCTTTAATGGTAATGGCATTAATCTCGCAAACTTTCACGCAATCTCCGCACATCGAGCAGGACATCAAATCCTTAACCTTAACTCTGTCCCCATTCTCGAAAACGTTCCTCGGACATGCATTGATGCACTCCCCGCATCCATTGCATTTCTCGCTTACATGAATTTCAGGAATTATTTTGTAAACGCAGACTGAAACTGGCTGGAACTTCGCATGCTCTCTTCCAGTTCCAAGCCTTGCAATGGCTTCGAGCATCAGCTGCTGACCCTCGAAAAGTTCCAGAACGGGAATGTTTTCTATCGCAAATACAACCTCGGGATCATCGCTGATAAAATCTCCAGAGTAAACAACCTTTGGTCCCTCAACATTCAGTCTGAAAGAAATCTGGCAGCTGGGACAGCCCTCTCCACCGCATGAGCATTCATTCTGCATGTTGAACCTGTCAAGGTAGGTTTTTATCGGAACCATTGCCAATCTGTGAGCAATCACCTCATCATAGAAGTAGCTTGAATTAAGGTAGATGTCAACGTAATCAACAGCCATGGTTGGAACTTCAGCCTTCATCGCTCTCCTGAATGAGTTGGCCAAGGCGGGTGATGCATTTTTCAAAATAAATTTGATTTTAAAATCCGATTCTTCAAGAATTTCAATTTCCGGCATCATCAGACTCTCCTGCCCCTCTTTCCTCCCGGAGGTCTTGTTCCGTCATGTGGAATTGGTGTGACGTCCTCAATTCTCCCTATCTTGAGCCCTGCCCTTGCAAGAGCCCTGATTGCAGCCTGAGCTCCGGGACCGGGGGTTGTGTGCCTGTTACCTCCAGGTGCTCTCACCTTTATGTGAACACCCTCAATTCCCTTTTCCTTCGCCACTGCTGCAGCCCTCAGGGCTGCTTGCATTGCTGTATACGGGTTGCCTTCATCCCTGTCAGCCTTTACTATCATCCCACCGCTCACTCTCGTTATAACTTCAGCTCCCGTTATGTCCGTAATCGTGATTATCGTGTTGTTGTATGAGGAGTATATGTGGGCTATTCCCCATCTTCCCTTCTTCTTCTCCGCCATCAAACCACCTCAGCAAAGGGAGAGTTTCTGTAGAATGATATCTTGCCCTCAAGGTCTCTGGTCACAATAAAGCTTGGAGATGTAACTCTCCTCCCCTCAACGGCAATATGACCGTGGGTTATGAGCTGTCTCGCCTGCTTTATCGTCTTTGCCAATCCCTGCCTGTAAACCATTGTCTGAAGTCTTCTCTCAAGGAAATTCTCGACGCTCAGATTCAGGATATCATCGAGCGTCGCCTTTTCGGGAAGTATTCCCATCTTGTTCAGCTTTTTTATAACAGTCTGAGCTTTGGCCTTTGCAATCTCTCCCTCCCTGCCGGGAAGGTTGATTTCAGCGAGAAGGTCTCTGGCAACTCTCCTGTATTTTCTCAGAATGTTCTGGAACCTCCACAACTCTCTCTTGTTCCTCAAGCCATACTTTACTACCAGCTCCATCTCCTTTTCAATCCTTGTCTTATCCCAGGGACGTGTTGGGGTGGTGTACTTCTTCCTGTGCCTCTTCGGATCACCCATAAAATCACCTCTTCCTCCTCACAACACCAACAGTCCTTCCCTTCCTGCCGGTTGATCTTGTCCTTTGCCCTCTGACTTTCTTGCCCTTCGCATGTCTGACACCGCGGTAAACTTTCATCCTGATCAGTCTCTCTATGTCAAGCATCCTTGCAAACTCAACATCCTTAGAGAGAACGTGAAGGTCCTGGCCAGAGTACAGATCTTTTCTCCTGTTGAGAAGCCATGATGGAAGGGATTCGATTTCCTCCTCAACAAACTTCTTGAGCTTATTTATGGTTTCATCATCAAGCTCTCCGAGTTTTGCCCTTGCATCAATTCCAAGGTCATTTACTATGCACCTTGCAACCCTGAGCCCTATTCCCTTTATCCCGGTAAGGGCAAACATCACACTTTTGTTTCCATCCAGGTCCGTATCGGCAATTCTCACGATATGCTTGAACGTCATGATATCACCGTCTAAGAAGAAGCAAGCCCGGAAGGATATTTAAAGATTGTGTGCCCATACGGAATTAAAAAAATCTTTAAGGTTGGCATTAAAATCTGCATTCATTTTTTTCTCGTGACAAGGAAATCTGTGAGTTCGAGCAGCAACTCTTTTGCTTTACTTTCTGGCAAAATTTCAAGTTTCCTTTTCGCCTCTTCTGCCATTTTCCTGGCCTTTTTTGAAGCATAATCAATTGCTCCGCATTCTCTCAGTTTTTCAATGTCCTCCCTGATGTCTGAAGCGTCAGCCTTACCTTTGCCAAACGTTTTAAGCTCTACACCCCTCTCAAAGGCTTTTATTACAATCAGAGTCTTTTTACCTTTAAGAATGTCGCTTCCCCAGTCTTTTCCCGTCTCTTCTGTTAAATCCAGAAGATCATCCTGTATCTGGAATCCCACCCCGCTCAGAAGACCGTAGTCCCAGAGTGCCTTAAAGATTTTCTCATCCTCGCCAAAAAGTATTGCCGGCATTGCGGCAGAGGCTGCTATAAGAACTCCAGTTTTAAGCTCAACCATCCTTAAATATTCCTCCTCAGAGACCGCTTCCCTCTCTTCAAAACTCATGTCGTAGAACTGTCCTTCACAGATCTTTATGCAAACATCCGAAAGCATCTCGGTAGCCCTTCTTATTCCCTCGCTCTCAACATCGCAGGCAGTAAGAAGTTTAAAGGCTTCTGCAAAAAGCGTATCTCCCGCAAGAATTGCTGTCGCCTCACCGTAAACTCTGTGCACAGTTGGAACCCCTCTCCTCATCTCATCTCTGTCCATTATATCATCGTGTACCAAAGTGAAGTTGTGAATTACCTCAATGCTCAATGCCGCAGGAATGACCTTTCTGTAGTCCCTTCCAAGAGCTTCCGCAGTCAAAAGGCTGATTACAGGTCTCAATCTCTTTCCTCCAGCCTTTATAAGGTGTCTTGCTGCCTTGTAAAGTCCGACCGGTTCTTTTTCAGGCAAAAGCTCCTCGATGGCTTTGTTGATAATTTCAGCCCTTTTTGCTATTTCTTCCTTAAGCATGAC
>CAZZLE010000081.1:0-5140 GCA_964654595.1 uncultured archaeon
CTCTCGGCCCATTCGGGATACAGAAAAGCCGTTGGGGGGGGGGCTGCCCAGAGGCCCGCCGCTGTAGGTTCCGGTGTTGCAGTATTCAATCCTGCAGGCGGCTCAATACTGATAGGTGCAGGAATTGGTTTTGGGGGTGAAACAGGTGGATGTTAATCTCAATGAGGTCAAAGTTCTATTAAGTGTAATTTTGTATCTAATTTGCGGTATAATACTGCTCAGGTATGGTGCAAAATCTGTAAGAGCCAGGTATGTTTCTGCTGCCATAGCTGCAGTTTCAACACTGATCTTATGAACCCCAGAAAAACCATCACTGCAGCCTTGACATCTTGTTTCAGTTGCATTTTTCTTTCTGCTACTCACCAATAAAAAGTTGGCACTCAAAAGGTTGTTTTTAATTCCAGACAAAAACTAAATTAAACATCCTGCCAAGAATTCTTTAATGTTCCTTAAACTGAGAGAAGAAATAGCAAAAAGTCTCAGAAGTTCGGGATTCAGGGTTCTCTCACCCTACAAGGTTGGTATTGGTTGGGTGGATCTGGCAATTCCGAGAAAAAGGATGGGTGTGGATATATTGGATGGTAGCTACGATTCCTGTGTGGAAAGGCTAACATCTCATCCATTCAATGATATAAGAATCATTGACGATAACTCACTTGATGAGTTCTCAAAAGAGTTAGGTATTTCTGTGAATCCGGATTATGAGGAGCAAGATTTTGAGGAGCTTGATTCTCCATCAGCATACGTAAAGGCCTTCGAGGATGCTCTAACGTATTTATACATCACCGGCGAGGTTTACGAGAAGGAGATTGATTACAGACCTTTAATAACCACATTACCTGACCTGAAAAGGCTCCAGTATGCTGTTTCTTATTCAAAACCGAAACTGAATCCGGAAACGTTTGTCTGCCTTACTCATGAAGGTTACAGCGCTGCAAAAAAAGTGATTTTGAGAAGGATGGAGATGTTTGAAAAAAAGCTTAGAAAGCTTTCAAGCCCTGAAAGCTACTTGGTCGCTCTTGGGATGTCTGCAGGTTTGAGAGTTTCCGAAACGGATTATCTGGATGAATATGACCTAAAATCCCTCCTGAGTTTTATGAAAAGGCTTAATGAGGAGAAAATCAAAGTCGACACCTCCTTACATCCAAAGGTAGCCCTTTGCAGATTCCTTGTTGATACAGTTTTGAATGGAAAGGCATTAAAAATTGCGAAAAGTCTGAAGAATCTTGGTCTGGCTTTCAGAGTAAAGAAGTTCTCTCCTTTTGGTCATTACTTGGGTGAGGAGTACAGAATTGCGAGAGAAGCTGTTGAGGCTCTGATAAAGTTCAGCTATGCAGAAATTCCAAAAGATTGTTTGAAAGAATTCATGGCCTTAACCTATCCTCTCAGCAATTCTGACATTTACCCGATTATGAGTTACTCTGGAGAGTATCTTAGAAAAGCTGAAAAAAACGGAGTTTGCAGACTGGAAGGCTCAAAAATAAATTTGAGTGATAGATTTATCGATTATGCAAAGGTAAGACTTGCGATACTGGTTGAGAAAGTTATAAAAAATCTTTCTTAACCTGCTCTGCAACCTCATGTCCGGCCTTTATGCTTCCATTCATGCTCCTCTCGGGATAGTTTGGTTTTGATGTCATTCCTGCTATGTAGAATCCATCTGCAACCCTGTAAGGTGTAATTTTCTTCCTGTACCCTTTCTCATATATCGGACCGCTGTATTTCGCCCTGAAAATCTTGATCCATTTTATGCTGTCAGTGTTGAATCCAAGCTTTTTGAGGTCGGAAAGAAATAGTTTCTCTATCCCGTCATCATTCAGGTTGAAAAGATAACCGTCAGGTGTGGAGTAGCTTGCAAGGTAAATTAGGTGGATGCCGTAGTCATCAAAGGGCATGAAGTTCGTGTGCTCAATTACAGCACCGAAGCTCAGCCTGTCAACCATGTTTGTCCAGTAAATGTTATCCGTCAAACTTTCCTCAGCTCCAATCAGACCGCATACTGAGCTCTGATACCTGATTTCCGGGATTCCGAGTTTTTCAGCAAGTTCACCAAGCTCCGGAATTGGGGCTGTGTAAACAACAGCATCAAACTGCTCTCCGTTAACTTCCCACTTTGAGGCTTTTCTTATCCTCGCCCTCTCAAACCTTATCTCCAGACCTTCCGCCATCCTGTCAACAAGCTGGTGGAATCCATGTCTTATATACCCGATCTCCTCACCGGAGAGCTTTCTGTTGCTCCTAATGGCCACTCTGCCTAAAAGCCACGCATAGCTGACCTTTTCAGCATTTTCACCAAACTTTGATCTCAGCAGTGGCATAAAAAAGCGTTCAAGCAAGCCATCCCCAAGCTCTTCTCTAATTCCATCAATAACGCCAACATCATCGAAATTCTCGTAGTTCAGCTTCCTGCTTCTGAGAGTGAATCTTGCAAGCCTGATTTTTTCGCTAAGGGTGAGAAGGGGATAGCGAAGGATTTCAAAAGGTGTGTTTAGAGGATATATTTTTCCATTTGCAGCGAAACCCGTTCTGGCAGTTTTCCATAAAAGCTTCGATTTAAGTCCGTTCCTCTTTATCTCTTCCAGCAGGTAACTGTCATCTCTGAAGCAGTGATGGTAGAACTTTTCAACGCCTTCATAACTCGCAACAAGTCCTCCAACATCATCATGCTCAAAAATCACAACACCTGCATACTCTGACAGCTCCCTCGCTGCCTTGAGCCCTGTAAGTCCTGCTCCGATTACTGCAATTTTCATTGCTTTGCAGTGTTTTCAGATTATATTAAAACTTCCCTGAAGCTTTCAACCGAAGACATTATAAATCAGGGAAGATTATGAGGACCATGAGCTCTCGCATTCCCGGATTTTACAGGCTCAGTATTGAGGAAAGATTGAAGAAGGTTGCCGAAATTGCAGGATTGAGTGATGAGGATGTTAAAGTTCTATCACAAGGTTTGCCCGTTGATGTTGCTGACAGGATGATTGAAAACGTTATCGGCACTTTTGAGCTGCCTCTGGGCATAGCCACAAACTTTCTGATTGACGGTAAGGATTACCTCATCCCGATGGCAATTGAAGAGCCAAGCGTGGTGGCTGCTGCAAGCAACGCAGCGAGGATGGCAAGGGAGAGCGGAGGATTTTTGACGGACTACACGGGATCCATAATGATCGGGCAGATTCAGGTTGTGAAACTTCCAGATCCCTACGCTGCAAGGTTTGAGGTTCTGAGGCACAAGAAGGAAATTATAGAGAAGGCAAATGAGTGTGATCCGATGCTTTTAGAGCTTGGTGGTGGTTGCAGGGATGTTGAGGCGAGGGTTATTGACACCATAATGGGGAAAATGCTCATCGTTCATCTTTTAGTCGATGTTTTGGATGCAATGGGGGCAAATGCCGTAAACACGATGTGCGAGAATGTTGCGCCCTTAGTTGAGAAAATTTCTGGAGGGAAGGTTTACCTCAGAATAATTTCCAATCTCGCCACATACAGGCTTGCAAGGGCAAAAGCAGTGTTTGATAAAGATGTTATTGGCGGTGAGGAGGTTGTTGAGGGTATAATGCTTGCTTATGCCTTTGCTGCTGCAGATCCTTTCAGATGTGCAACGCACAACAAGGGAATCATGAACGGCATTTCGGCATTGATGATAGCTACCGGCAACGACTTCAGGGCTGTTGAGGCAGGAGCACACAGCTATGCTGCAATTGGAGGCTACAAACCGCTCACGACATACGAGGTGGATAAGAAGGGGAACTTGGTTGGAACAATAGAACTTCCGATGGCTGTTGGTGTGGTAGGTGGAGCCACGAAGGTAAATCCACTGGCAAAAATTTCGCTGAAGATCCTTGGAGTTAATACAGCTGAAGAGCTTGCAAGAGTTGCCGCTGCTCTTGGCTTGGCACAGAATTTCGCTGCATTGAGGGCGCTTGCCACGGAGGGCATACAGAGAGGGCACATGGAGTTACATGCGAGAAATATTGCCATAATGGCCGGGGCTGTCGGAGATGAGGTTGAAAGAGTGGTTGAGGCCATGGTGAGAGACAAAAAGATAAGACTTGACTATGCCAAGGAGATTCTGGAAAAGATAAGGGGTTAAACTCTATCTATTTTTCCAATAAACGGGGAAGCTGCGAGAAGTGCAAATGAAGCAACGGAGAAAATCGTGGCGATTACAAAATCTATTTCAGCACCTGCAGCAATTCTACCTACCATCACCGCTGGGCTGTTGTATTTTGTAACCATCAGTGGCAAGGAGCCGGCTGCGAGAATTGAAAACAGTAGCTGGGCTCTCTCCCTGTCCCTTAATTTTGCCGCCATGATGTAGCCAGCTGAAACGAAAAAGGCTGTGATCGAAATCGAGATTGCAAATGCCGGCAACGGATTCACTATGTCCACCTTATTGAGGGCAAGTAGCATAAGCCACAGGGCTGTTACAAGGGACGAGAATATCATGGGGGATGCAACCTTGCTGATGGAAATTTTAAAGGGTGTTAGGGGAGTTGAGAGAAGCACCTCTATTGATCTGCTCTGTATTTCTTCACAAACAGAGTCGATCGTCATTCCTGCAGCAACAACAGCAGTTGTGATGCTGAGGAGAGGGATGAGAATCAGGTATATGAACTTGAATACAGTTGACGAGCCGGAAGGAATTTCTATTTCTTTGCTTCCTGAATAGACCTTCATCTCAAGATTTGGTACACCGTAAACGCTTCTGAGCCTCTCTTCATAATCGGTAAGCAGTTTTTTGATGTAGCCAAGAACCTGAGCGGCTTTTATCTCATCATCCGGAACTATTACGTCAACGTACTTAATTCCATTCAGATCAGACACAATCAGCACGGCATCAACCTTTCCGCTTTTGAAAAGTTCCATTGCTGTTTTTTCATCGTAACACCTTTCAGTAAAACATTCTCCAGCCACGGCAACTTTCGAACTGCCGTAAAAACCGAGGTAATCCGGGTTGTACAGCATGATCAGCCCGAAGGTTACGATTGAAGATATTCCTGCAACGAATACCATCAGAAAGACGATGCTGACAAAGGTTCTTTCCCGGAACATCAATTTCAGGTCTTTCTTCACTATTTCAAGCAAGGAGCATCACCACCGCATAGTCATAGGCAGCATGCAAGGCTATTGCCAGTCCTAA
>CAZZLE010000082.1:0-2730 GCA_964654595.1 uncultured archaeon
TGTTGGACCTTCGAAGAGGATCAATCCCGGAATGTCGTAAACGAGAAAGGAGCGGAGATAGCTCAGGTATTTTTCAATGTTTTTCTCTCTGTAGAGGGGTTTCTCAGGAATGTATTTCTCAGAAAGGTACAGCTCTCCTCCTTCCTTTAGCAATTCTTGCATAATTTACAGGTATTTATCCTTTTTCAACTTACTTTGCCCCATGGAAGGGTCAAAGTAAGTTGAAAAAAGTGCTAGACAATGTCTGCACTTAGAGAGAGGTCAGAGTAAGTTGTAACTCTGAGATCGTATGAGCGTATTAGCGTATATGCATTACAGCATCTACTCAAACTCTGACCCCTTTCCGTGAAATGAGCTCTGTTTCATGGTTGCTACTCAGTTGCGCACATTTCCGATGGAGAAAGGTTTAACAGAAAATAGGCATGGGATAGTGATGTCCTCCGTCATGATGCTGAGGTCATCCTCTTTTTACATCCTAATTCCAAGTCCCCCCTTGTGAGAAGTGCTAATACTTGAACATCTTCACAGCTTGGAAGTTCGTTTAACGCAACCTTCAAGACCGACGTCTTTCCAATCCTCCCTGCGCCCAGAAGCAGCGTCATGGGCTGATTCGAGATCGATCAGCTTTTCTACTTCCTCCTCCCTGTCAGAGAGCCCCCTCTTCTTTCCCCGACCAGCACGTAACACCACTGTTACTAAGTAACACCACTGTTACTTAACAGGTTATTTGTATGTGTCGAAGTTTTCTTCGCCTTCCAAGGGGGCATGGTCCTTCTGAAGGAAGTTTTCGAGGAACTTCAAAAACGTGTAAATCGCTTCACCACGTTTTTCAGAGACATACACGTAAGCTTCGCCGTAGTTAATACTTATACAGTACCTGTGACGTTTCCCGTCGTAATAAAAGGTGAAATTGAGCTCATTTACGTTTTTGAGACTGATATCTTTCATTGGTTGTTTTTTCGTATTGCGACCTATAACCAATATTTCCTCACCATCCCTCATTCTCACTTCCTCCTGTTTCTTCCTCTTTCTTTTTCTTCTTCACTCTTTATGGAGTGAATCTCACCCCTTGACAGGTTCAGCCCTGCTTATGCGTTCCAGGAATTTCTCCGCTTCAAGACTTGCGGCCAGCTTCCTGACATGATTCGCGTACTCTTCTGCGAGCTTTATCGCTTTAAATACAAAGCGACCGAATCTCTCCTTAAGAAGCTTGTAGCAAACCTCTCCGACTTTCTGCATGATGATCGGTTCAAGGAATCTGTCAATTATTTTAAGCAATTTTTTGAACACTCTCAGCAGTGCATTGCATGTTTTGATGATGTTGCTGCTGACCCTTCCTTCAATCTTTCCTATTTTGATCTCTAATATATTGATATAATAGAGATTAGCATTAAAGAGACTAAGCCTGCTTGCACCGTGCCTGAGGGAGTCGAGGTTCTTCAGCAACCTGTAAAGTCTCCACAGGATGTGATCAACAGATCTCTTTTTCCATCCATCCAGCACAGAATCCACGAGAGCATCCAGCCTGTTCCGGTAGAAATCCGCAAGATACAGGAAAAGCCTGGCACATGCATCCTTTCCGAGAACGGGGATGAAAGACTGATTTCTGGACTTTATCGCCTTCACGAATCCTCTGTAGCTCCTGGCAAGCACAAAAACCGTCCTCGAGAACAGCTCCTCGTAGTAATGGCGGTACCTGAAAAATGACCTCGGTGCGATCTCGGATGCCAGTTCCTTGAAAAATTTCTGGTTCAGAGGAGCAGCAGTGCTAACAACGACGATTTCAGAATATTTGACAGTAGAACCATCCAGACCTGATGGAATCCTTATTGCAAAAATCGTGTATTTTTCCTCCTCGCTGTAATAATCCTCTATTCTCGGCACCATCCCGAGGGCATCGTAGGATTCTCTCGCAATTATCACAAGAGATTCAACTATTCCAGCCCATTCATCAGGGTTGAAGATGTTGTCTCTGCTACTCTCTGTGCAACGCAAAGTTTTTATGTTATGGCTCCTATTACTATTACTGGGTTCTTCTTTCGGGTGCATAGAATAAATCCGAGGATAGGTTTAAAAACCTATCCTCACCCTTATAATAGTTAGAGCAAAAAAATGAGGAGCAACTATTTTTAAAATTAAGTGATAACTTTTCCACATGATACCTGAGCAGAATTTGCAGAATGAAAAGAAGAAAAAGAAGAGAGGAAAAAAAGCTCCCGAGAGCACTGAAACGATACCTGACTTCTTGCATGAGGTTCTGGGCAGAAACATCGCTGTCGTGTTCCACAACGGAGAAACAGTTGCGGGCAGACTTCTGGAACTAAGCAAATTCTGGATCAAGGTTGAGGATGCTAATGGGCAGATAGTCCACATGAACAAAGCATTCATAACAAGGATATACCCGATCACGAAGCAGTAGCCACCATTTTTTTGCACAGGAAATGATAAAAATAGCGGGCTTTCAAGAGACTTTTCTAAAAAGTTTAGAAAGATACGCTTTTGGAATCACGACAGGAGGTTACTGTGGTTTTTAGAATGAGTAAAAAGGGTCTCTCCTTCCAGATTCAAAAGTTCCATCGGAAATCCGCACATCACATATGCACATTCACGTAAATGAGTACATGGTTATATGGACATTCACGCATCCATGCATGGAGACCCCTTTCCGTGAATTGAGAAAAAGAGCACGCCTCTCATTTCACGGAAAACTACACCAACCTTTCCGTGAAT
>CAZZLE010000083.1:0-1919 GCA_964654595.1 uncultured archaeon
CTCCGGGAGAGCACAACAACTTTGTCAGCAAGATAAACCGCTTCATCAATGCTGTGGGTGACAAAAACAACAGTTTTTCCTTCAACGATTCTCAACAGCTCTTCCTGCATTCTCTCCCTCGTTCTCGCATCGAGGCTGGCAAAAGGCTCATCCATGAGAAGTAAATCGGGATTTACAGCCAGTGCCCTTGCAATTCCAACCCTCTGCCTCATTCCACCGCTGAGCTGCTTTGGATAGTAGTTCTCGAATCCTTTCAGTCCTACAAAATCTATTATTCTCCGCACAACCTCTCCATCCTCAATCCCCATGGCTTTCAGGGCAAAAAGAATGTTACCGTAAACTGTCTTCCATGGCAGAAGTCTGTCGTCCTGAAAAACGAAACCCGGCCTTATAACATCCTTAAACTCCACACTGCCCTCATCAGGTCTTTCGAGTCCGGCTATAATCTTTAGAATGGTTGTTTTTCCGCATCCACTTTCCCCGATGAGGCAGACAAACTCCCCTTTTTCAACGCTGAACGTAACCCCGTCAAGAACTTTCAGGTTTCCGTAGCTTTTCCTGAGCCCCTCCACCATCAGCGCCATGGCATCACCAGTTTCTCGCTTTTCAGCAGTATCAGGTTCATAACATAGCCTATAATTCCTATCATGGCCATTCCTGCCACAATTTCTGCGGTCCTTCCTCCAACCTTATACATGACCATTATGAAGTATCCGAGCCCCTCTCCGGAGGTGGCGATCATCTCCGCTGCAATTATGCTCATCCAGCCCACTCCCAGTCCGATTCTTACTCCGCTCACAACCCCCTGCAGGGAGTGAGGAAGAACTATATCTCTCAGTATTAGTTTTTCAGGAGCTCTGAAAACCCTGGCCATTTCCAAAAATTCTTCCGGAACGTTTCGCGAGTAATCGAATACGGAAATGAAGCACGGGAAGAATGCTCCCACAAAAACAATGAAGATTTGCGAAATCTGGACGGTATTGGGCAGGGGGGCGAATATGATGTAGGCAAGCGGTATCCATGCCAGAGGTGGAATGGGACGGAGAGCTTCAACAAGCGGTGTTACCAGCTCCATTAACGTCCGGTTCAAAGCAGAAACTATTCCAAGCGGGATTGCAATTGTGAAGGCAATCAGTGAAGCTGTCAGGACTCTGAAAAGGCTTGCATAAGCGTGCTGAATTAGAGTTTTGCCAAGAACGGGTTCTGGTTTTAGGAGTAGAATGAAGAATGTTTCCGCAACCTCGTGAGGATACGGTAGTTCGGTTAAGGCAGAAATCAAATACCAGAGAAGTATTAAAAAAATTGCTCCTTTCAACCTCATGTCGTTATCTCCAGTCCCATCTTTTCTGCAACCAGTCTCAGGAGGAAGTCCTGGACTGTCCCGAATCCGGGCACTGCAACCCTCTTGCCGGCTAATTCTTCAACGCTATATTTCGCCACTATCGCAGAACCCTCACTGTTCGCTCCTGCAACTATGCTGATTCTGATGTCATCATTAACCCTCTTCAAAGTTGCGGGTGCCCCCCCAAGATACCCGAAATCAATCTCTCCATTCCTGAAACCCTCCATCTCCATCACGCCATTCGCAAACTCCCTTGCCTCAACCTGCAAACCGGTCTGGCTGTAATAACCTTCCTTCATTGCCACATAAAAGGCAAGCTGGTGAAGGTCTGCTGTGAGATATCCTATTCTGACAGTTTTGTTCACTTTTTCCGGAACCCAGCTATCATTCTCGGCCATTTTGGTGCTTACGTAATCGTAAACTTCCTTGTAGAGAAAATCACGTAGAAAATCATCCTTGCTTTTGTATCCAAGATTCTCCACACTCTTCTTGAGATAACCGCTCCTCTCAAGATTCTCGAGATACTTAACGAACTCTCTCTCGTCCGGATATTCAATGAACTTTATTCTCGTCATGG
>CAZZLE010000084.1:0-3454 GCA_964654595.1 uncultured archaeon
ATCCAATACCATTTTTTGTTTTTTTAAACTTTCTTGAATTAACATTTCAATTTGTTCGAAATTCGAATAGAAAGGTATATTAATGATCAATGATATTTAAAGGATGAGGTGGTAATATGTTCCAGACGGCAGACTGGAAGAAAGAAAAACACGTCCCGGTGATTGAAGTTCTGAAAGCGAAAAAGGGTGAAGTAGTAGAGGTTAGAGTTAGTGTGGGGAAAGAGATACCTCATCCCAACACCACTGAACATCACATAGTCTGGATTGAGCTTGTTTTCCATCCGGATGGAGATAAATTCCCCTACGTTGTCGGAAGGGTAGAATTCGCAGCCCACGGTGCATCAGTTGATGGTCCAAACACGAGCACTGTTTATACAGAACCTGTCACGTTGTTCGCCTTCAAAACAGAAAAATCAGGAAAGCTAACAGCATTTTCATACTGCAACATCCATGGTTTGTGGATGGGTGAAGCCGAGCTGAAACTGGAGTGACTGCCGGACATCAAGCTATAAACTACAACCCTTTAGTGCTCCAACGAGCCTTGTTGCAACATCCCTTAAAACATCTTTCCTTGATCCTGAGGCGAGTAAAATCAGTGTTTTCCTTCCACGAATAGCATCTGAGATGGCATCCATTATTTTATCCCATTCCTCATGCCCTATTTCCATCTCCGCATATTCTCTGCTGTCAATATCAGCTCCAAGGTACCAGATGACGTACTCAGGATTGTAAGATTTTACCCTGTCAACCATTTTTCTTACAGATTCAACGTAGTTCTTCCCAACTTTTCTTCCAAGCACGCACCTTAAATCATCGGATATTTCGCATTCTCTACCTCCGATGCAGAAGAATTTAGCATCTGTTTGGGATATAAAAGCAGCAATTCCATGATGTGCGTCGGTTTCAATAACTGCAGTGTTCCCCTTCGAACCAAGAATCTTAGCAGCCACTGCAAGACCGTTGAACAGACAGCTTCCTCTCATCCTGTCTTTCTCAGCCAGATGTCCTGCAAGAGTGACAGGCACAATAACAACATCGTGTTTTTCCAAAGTTTCAATGGCTGCCACTATACATTTCAGGTTCTCAATTGCTGCAGAAAAGAAGGGGTGTTCTTTAACTTTTTCTATGTAATCTCTGCTGTGCAACTCCAAAAGAAGTTCTTCAACATCAACTTCACCGGGTTTGAGGACTTTAAATGGCAGTTCAAGCAGAACATCAAATCTACCTGAAGCAGGAACCAGTTCAGATTCAATTTTTCTGGAATAAATCAAAACAATTTCCATAAAGTATGTTGGGAAAAGAGATAAATATCTTTTTTGTTTAGACCGGATAATGCCCGATGTCACGTTTCTTCCTTCGGGTAAAAGGATAGAAGTCGAAAAAGGAAAAACCATTCTTTCAGCAGCTCAGAAACTTGGTGAAGGTATAAGAAGTTTATGCGGTGGCAAGGGCAGTTGCGGTAAGTGTCTGGTTGTTGTGAAAAAGGGAAAGGTTAAAATTCTTAGTGAGGAGGCACATGAAAAGTTTGTGAGAGAAGAAGGATACTATCTGGCCTGCCAGACCGCAATTTTGGACAATACTGAAATTTTCATACCTCCAGAATCGAGGCTGGAGAAGCAGCAGATTTTGAGCGATTTTTTTGTATCAGAAACTGAAGTTGATCCTTTAATCAGAGTTAAGTTTTTTGGTGATGCCTTCTTACCTGAAATACTATCTAAGGGAAATTACAGGCTTGCATGCGATGCTGAAGTAGAGGAAGGAGACCTGACTCTGGTTTTGAGGGGTAATGAGGTTATAGATGTTTTAGAGGGTGAGAGCGACGCATTTGGTTTGGCAATTGATGTAGGAACGACAACCATTGTTGCTGCGCTTGTCAGTTTAAAGGACGGCAAGGTTGTAAGCGTAGCTTCCGACTACAACGGACAGATTATATTCGGCGAGGAAGTTCTGAGCAGGGTTGAGTTTGCAAGGAGCAAAAACGGTGGAGTGAAAATCTTGCAGAATGCTGTTGTTAAGACCATAAACAAACTGATTGAAAAACTTCTTGAGAAGTACACGTCTTCTGACAGAATTTACGATGTTGTTGCTGCAGGTAATACACTGATGACTCATTTTCTGCTTGGAAAGGACGTTGATTATCTCTTCTCGTCTCCAGATGTGAAGATTGAGAGAAAAGGATACACCGTAAGAGCTGCCGAAATTGGTCTGAATGTTAACAAAAACGCTGAACTATACTGCCTACCACCGGTAGGGAGATTTGTCGGTGGGGACATTGTTGGGGACATAATCGCATCGAAGATAGTTGATTCAGCTACGATTTCTCTGATGGTCGACCTTGGGACAAACGGTGAAATTGTTATCGGAAGTGAGGGCTGGGTTATGGCGACGAGTGTAGCAAGCGGACCGGCATTTGAGGGTTATGAGATTAAGCACGGTAGTAGAGCCGTCGAGGGTGCAATAGATCACGTCAGGATTGAGGGAGACCGTGTAATTTACTCAGTTATAGACAATGTCAAACCGAGAAGTATATGCGGTAGCGGACTCATTGACCTTTTAGCTGAGCTCTTCAAGAACGGAATAGTTGATGCCCAGGGAACTTTGAAAGATCATCCACGTGTTATCCGGACCGAGGAGGGGAAAGAATTCATAGTTGCAGATTCGTCAGAAACTGCTACCGGGAAACCCATAACAATAACCGAGAACGATATTGAGACTCTCATAAAGTCCAAGGCAGCAGTTTGTGCTGGAATTTCTGTGCTTACAAAGAAGGCAGGATTGAAAATGGAAGACATTGATGAATTTTACATAGCTGGAGCTTTCGGTTATTACATCAACTTTGAAAATGCCGTTACGATTGGATTATTTCCTGAAATGAGAGCAAAAGTCCATCAAATAGGAAACGGGTCGCTTGCGGGAGCATACCTGGTTTTAACAAATACGAGAAAAAGAATGCTTGCCGAAACTATCGCAAATATGTTTGCCTACTTTGACCTCTCAACCGATGCAGACTTTATTGACGAATACAGAGCAGCCCTTATGCTTCCAGGCAAGCCAGAACTGTTTCCGAAAATCTACTCAAAGTACGTTGGCTGATCTGTTAAGTTTAGCTAATAGTCCTGCCCCAGCATCTCTTCAAAGAGAACTCATACAATCCTAAGAGTTCTGTCGACATACTTCTCAACCAGCTTTGCATGCATCTCTTCCTCCCTTGCGAGTTCTTTGAATATCTCAACATTTTCGCCGAGAATATCAGCAAATCTTTCTGAAATCTGCTCATAAAGAATTTTTGCTGTTATCTCAAGTTCATATATTTCATTAAAAATCCTATTGTCATCATAACTGAACTTGACCTCCTCTGGTTTGCTTAACTCAAACCCGAGAATTTTAGCGAGTTTTTCAAGAGTTATTTTATGAAGATCTCCCGGACAGAAAAACAAAACATCATTAAGCTTTG
>CAZZLE010000085.1:0-6415 GCA_964654595.1 uncultured archaeon
GTTATCTCTTCCTACGTTGTAGCTGATGCAGTAACAGCCATCATCGACCCCGGAACGGATAAAGGAGCTGACATAATCCTTGAAGAGATCGACAGAAACTGGAATGTTGGATACATTTGCCCAACTCACATCCACATCGACCACGGTGGCGGGGCAGCGAAGCTGGCAAAAGCACTTGATGCGAAAATAATTGTTCATCCGAAAGGTGTCAGGCATGTTGTCAACCCGGAAAGACTCTGGGAAGCTTCTAAGGCTGTTCTGGGAGATTTGGCGGAGATTTACGGTAAACCTGAGAGTGTGGAGGAGAACAGGGTGATTGCTGTTGATGATGGAGAGGAGTTCGAGCTGGGTGAGGAGAGGTTGAAGGTTTTTCACGCTCCGGGACATGCTCCACACATGCTGGTTTACTATCTGACAAATTCAAGAGTTCTGTTTCCGGCAGATGCTGTGGGAATGTGCTTTGATGATGTTGTTTTCCCTCTAACCCCACCACCCTTCGATGCTGATGCTGCACTGAAAACGCTTGAGAAGTTGATGTCTCTGAAGGTCGATTATGTTGCCTTCACGCATTACGGTGTTGTTGAGGGGGACTGGAGTGTAAAAAGATCATACGAGAAGATAAAAAGCTGGATAGAGATTGCGAAGGAGGTTGCAGAAGCTCAGGGAAGTGTTGAGGAATTTGTAAACAGGCTCAAAATTCATGATGAGGATGTTGGAAGGCTTTTCAGAATTCTCGAAAACAAGCCAATCGCTCAGAGCTTCATATACACCTCAGCAGCAGGAATGCTTGATGCAGTGAGGGGATTGCAATGAAACTGAGATTTAATCCTGAACTCTGCCTTAACTGCTCCACCTACAGCTGTCTTACAAAGTGCATCAACCTCAACTACGATTTTGAGATGGCAGGAGAGGAGAGAAAGAAGATTGCTCTTGGAGAGTACAGCAGGGTTCTGGAGGAGTGCTACACATGCTACGGATGTGAGGAGTACTGCGAATACGAAAATCATCCATTTTACAGCATAGTGGAGCTTCAGGAGAGTTTGGGGGTTAAAAGGGTGAGCGATGAAACTAAAAAAGCATTGCTGCAGCGTTACGATGTCGATGAGGTTTTCACTCCCAAAAAGGTTGGTGGGAAATTTGTTCACATCTGCTTGTTCCCTGAAGTGAAGGATTTGGTGAAGGGAAAACTTTTTGAGGGTTATGAGGTCATCAGAGGCAGGCACATCTTCTGCAACATGATCTATCTGCACTACGGGATGGTTTCGGTAATTAAGGAGAAAGCTGAGAGGACGGTAAACAACATAATGAAACTTGAACCCGAAGAACTTGTTCTCTATCACGACGAATGTTATGCATTCTACAAATCCTTTGCAGAAGCCTACGGAATTGAGGTGCCCTTTTCCTTCACGCATCTCTTCGACTTTCTTTATGACCGTCTGAGGGAGATGGATGTAAAAGAGCTGGGTATCAGGGTTGCGTATCAGAGAAACTGCTCAAACAGACTGATTCCTGAGACTGACAGAACTCTTGACAGAATTTTTGAGTTAATCGGTGTTGAAAGAGTGGAGAGGGAGTACGACAGGGAGAGGGCAATCTGCTGCGGTGCACCCTTTGTCATTTCAAAGGAACCAGAAAAGGCGGAGGATTTGCAGAGTAAAAACATCAGGGACATTTTGGAGACCGGAGCTGAATACGTTGCTTTCAACTGTCCGATGTGTTACACAACTCTTGCGGATAAGGTGAGAGCTAAGGGTCTGAAGCCGGTAATGGTTAGCGAGCTTTGCAGGATGGCAGTTGGGGAGGTGGAGTACTGAAATTAAAACAAAAAGATTAAAGTTCAACGTAGGTTGCATCAATAATTCCGTCGAGCTTGATCATCTCTTCAAGCACCTCCGGAGTAGGCGGGTCGTCAACGAGAAGTAGCATTAGCTGTATCCCACCTGGCTTGTCCCCACTCCTTCCAACAATCATTCCAGCGATGTTGATGTTGTTTTTCCCGAAAAGAGTTCCAACTCTCCCTATAACCCCGGGTTTGTCCTCATGGAGTGATATAATGTAGTGTCCCTTCGGCACAAAGTTGACATTGTAAACATCGATTTTCAGAATCCTGTGCTCATTCCCGAAGCATGTTCCTGCGAGATACATTTCTTTACCATTGCTTTCCACCCACACCTCAACCAAGCTCTCGTAGTGTTCTGTACTTTCAACTCTGCTCTCCTCAACTGTAATGCCCCTGTCAACTGCTATAGGCTTAGCCGAGACAAGGTTGATTTCGTTGCCGAGAATCGGCTCGAACAGACCTTTCAGCAGTGATCTGGTAATAAACTCCGTGTTTTTGGTTGCTATCTTACCGCTGCAAGTTATTTTAACCCTTCTTATGGCCCCTCCCAGTCTGACGCTCGCAATTTTACCCATTTTCTCTGCCAGAATGAGGAAGGGCATCATGAACTCAAACTCAGCCGGCTCGATTGACGGCAGATTTACCGCATTTCTCACCGGAAGCCCCTTTGACATGTTCACTATGTCCTCTGCAATTATCATTCCCACATTGAGCTGTGCTTCTCTGGTTGATGCGGCAATGTGCGGAGTTGTAACCACATTTTCCAGCTTCAGGATCGGGTTGTCTGGAGAGGGAGGTTCTTTCTCATAAACATCAAGTGCCGCAGCCGCAACCTTTCCTGCTTTTATTGCGTCATAAAGCGCTTTCTCATCAACAATTCCACCTCTGGCAGCATTTATGATTATTACACCGTCCTTCATTTTCTCAAACTGTTCTTTTCCAATCAGGCCAACTGTCTCCTTCGTTTTCGGGACGTGGACTGTAATGATGTCTGATGATGCAAGCAGTGTGTTGAGATCAACGAGCTTGACACCTATCTGTTCTGCTCTTTCCTTTGATACGTAGGGATCGTAGGCCATTACGTTCATCTCAAGAGCTTTGCATCGCTTTGCCACCTCAAAACCAACCCTTCCAAGGCCTATTACCCCAGCAGTCTTCCCTCTCAGCTCAATTCCAATAAATTTCTTCCTTTCCCACTTTCCGTCCTTTACACTCCTGTCTGCCTGCGGGATTTTCCTGGCTGCAGCAAACATCAAGGCTATTGCATGCTCTGCAGTAGAAATGGTGTTCCCTCCCGGGGCGTTCACGACAACGATTCCTCTCTGAGTGGCTGCGTTGATGTCAATGTTATCCACACCAACTCCAGCTCTGCCGATAATTCTGAGCTTTTTACCAGCTTCAATGACCTCTGCATCCACCTTGGTTTGGCTTCTAACTATAATGGCATCGTATTCTGAAATTTCCCGGAGTAGCTGCTCTCTGGTCATCCCAGTTTTTACTTCAACCTCAAGTCCGTTTTTCCGCATGTACCCTATAGCCTCTTCACTGATTGGCTCTGCAACAAGTACTTTCATATCCTTCACGTTCTGCGGGTGTGCTAAAAACCTTTACGATAAAAACTTTTACTCAACCGTCAATTTCACCCTGTGAGAATAGCGGTAACTGGAAGACCGGGAATTGGAAAGACCACACTTTGCATGAGGGTGTATGAGTCGGTTAAAGACAAAATGACAGTTGGCGGGTTTGTTACAAAGGAATCAAGAAGGGAAGGTAGCAGAACAGGTTTTAAGCTTTTTGATCTGAGTTCCGGCAGGGAAGAGTGGCTTGCCAGAGTTGGGGAGGGAAGGGTGAGAGTTGGTAAGTATGCGGTTAACGTTGAGGGTTTTGAGAAGTTTCTTGATTCTGTAAATACAAACGCGGATCTGATCATCATTGATGAAGTTGGACCAATGGAGCTGAAGAGTGAGAAGTTCACAAGGTTTGTGGAGGGATTGATGGATAAAGAAAGGTTGCTCTTCACAATTCACTTCAAATCAAAACACTGGCTTCTGGAAAAAATCAGGAGGGAGTTCAGAGTTTACGTTATCGATGAGGTAAACAGAGACAGGGTAACTCAGGAAATAACTGAAATTTTTGAGGGGTAAAATGGAAATTCAGGAAGGAAAGGCGAGGATAAGCGTCGATGGAGTTTTCTACAATCCGAGAATGAAGTTCTGCAGAGATCTTGACGTGCTCGTATTTACAGCAATGGACTCAAGGGAGTACTTTGATGCACTGTCCGCAAGCGGGGTGAGGGGGATAAGGGCGGCTCTTGAAGCAGGAAAATTTACCGTCTTTAACGACATCAGCCTGAAGGCTGTCAGGCTTATTGAGGAGAATCTGAGGAGGAACGGTTTAAGCGGAGAAGTTCTCAATGGTGATGCTGCGGCGTTGATGAGACAGAGGAGCTTTGAGCACATTGATGTAGATCCATTCGGTTCTCCTGCACAGTTCATGGATTCAGCCTGCTTTTCCGCAAAAAAGTATCTGAGCATTACCGCCACAGACACCGCAGCTTTATGCGGTAGCGCCACAAACTCTGGGTTAAAAAAGTACGGAGCCTTTGCAATCAAAACAGACGTTCACCATGAAGTTGGACTCAGAGTTCTGATCGGTTTTGCTGTGAGAGAGGCAACAAAGTACGAGAAAGCTCTGTTCCCCCTCATCTCGTGGGCCAAAGAACACTACTACAGGGTTCATTTTAGAGTTAGAAAGTCCACCTCATTTTCCGCAAAGGTATACGGAAAAATGGGTTATCTGGCTTACTGCAGTTCATGTCTCAGAAAAAAAGTCCTTGGCATTGGTGAGGGTGATGAGAGGTGCAAATGCGGTAAAAAGGTAAAAATAATAGGCCCATTATGGCTGGGGGAGTTGAAGAATAGAGATTTTGTTGAGAGGGTTGCTGAGGTGGCTGATGGGAAGCTGAAGGAATTTCTGAATAAAATTCTGGTTGAGGCTGACGTTCCTACAGCCTACAGTCTTCCCGCTCTGGCAAAAATCCATTCTCTAACTCTTCCACCTGCTGGTATTGTTGTTGAAGAGCTCAAAAATCTCGGTTATGAGGCATCGAAAACGCATTACTGTGGATTCTGCATCAGGACTGATGCTGACAGGGATGAGATTGTGAAAATACTGGAGTCAGTTAAGACTTAGCTCCGCCACCTTTTCCCAGCTGTTCTCATCATAAACTCTGATTTCCTCCGGGCCTATAATGTAGAGGTAGTCATCAATGTAGATCGCCCTGACGGCACTGCCCTTTACAGCCTTAACGATTCTAAGGGCATCACAGGAGAATATGTAGCCGTTCTGGCCTGCTGGAAGGAAGAATACTCCGTGATCTCTATCAAGCAGAAACGCATGGTGGTTGGTGAGTACTTCACTCCAGTATTCCTGAAGAACGTATCTGTCCTTTTCCACCGGATTTTTAGGATCTGAAATGTCGAAAAGAGAAATTTTAACATTTAAGCCCTCTCTTCCTATTCCCAAAACAGTCTTTTCGTCAATTCTGTGCAGGTATGATGAGAATCCCGGAATCTTCAGCTCTCCAGCTATTTTTGGATTCTCAGGATTGGAGAGATCAAGAACGAAGAAGGGATCAGTCTCGCGGAAGGTAACGATGAAACCAACATCACCATCAAACCTCACAGAGTATATCCTCTCCCCCAGACCGAACCCCTGTATCTTTCCAACAATATCCAGCTTATCGTCAAGCACATACAAGTCATTCTCGTCACCAGCGGTTGTTGCGACCCTCAGATAGCCTTCATACTCGTCAAGGGAAAACTGATTGAGCAGTCTTCCGGGAATTGAGTTAATGCTTTTGGCCTCAAGCTGAAGGGAGAATTTTGCGATGTGGGTTCTCTCAAAATCCCTCAAATGCTTTCTGTTAAACTTCTCCCATCTGTTGTGGTACTCATTTTCAAATTTCAGCCTCTCATCTTCGCTCATTGAGGCTCTGAGCTGGTCCAGAATGTAAATTATTTCAACCTGCTTGGCTCTTCCGCTTATTTCATATTTCAATAGCCTCTCGATTCTCTCTCTGACCCATTCAGGCATTAAGTCAGGGTTTTCAGAGATAAACTGAAAGAACAGCTCTGCCGGATCAGCAAAGGATTGATAGGTAACATAAATTGCTTTTTTGCTCATGTAAACCACCGTATGACTTCTTGAACCAACAAAGGAGATGGAGTTCTCAATCTCTCCCGTTCTGGCATCTATCTTCAGTATGGTGTAGGTTGTGTCGATTGTTACGGGAATTGTTGGGTGGTAAATTCTGCTGCAGGGGATCTCTATCACTTTTCCATCCACTGTAAGCGGTTTAACTGGACACGGGTCAATGAGGTTCAGGTCACTTCTTGTTACAAGGTAGAGCTTTCCTTCATAAAGCCTTGCATCGACGTAGCTTCCGTTAATGTCCGCGCTCCAAACTTTTTTCTGTTTCTCAACATCGTAGGCGTTAATGTTCCTGCCCAGAATGAGAAGGATGTTATCATACAGCAGTAAGTTCCCGGAATCCGGTATCTCTGCTGTTTTGCT